>NZ_JBEHFY010000008.1:0-102710 GCF_040225815.1 Corynebacterium sp. KPL2895 | reverse complement strand
CAGCTGCTTTACACCCCATGCCCTGCTCGAAACACTCCACCAACTGCTCGCGCTGATATTCGCTCAACGAACTTCGTGCTCTCAAAGAAAACTACTCCCTACTAGTCGGTAACTGATTTCTCAGTCCAACTAATGGGGAGCAGTTCATTTCCCGGGGGAGGGATTTTCTATACCTTGTGCTTGCCGATGCCCCCTTTTAACGCTTGGGGCTGGAGCTGGGCTGGGGGTTAAAGCAGGAGGAGTTTGAGGGTCAGGCCAATCATGATGACGCCGATGCCAACGTTAATCCACCGCCATACCTCGGGGCGGGAGAGGACGTGGGAGAAGCGGGCTGCTCCAAAGCCAATGACGGGGAACCACGTAAAGCTGGCGGCAATCGCACCGCCGGCGAAAAGCCACCGGCCGGGGTCTCCATACTGGTTGGCGATGCCGCCGAGCATGACCAAAACGTCGACATAGGCGCCAGGATTGAGCCAGGTCAGTGCCAGCGCGGTAAGCAGCGGCTTGACCCAGGAGGGCGAGCGCTTGATCTCTTGGCGTTGGGTGGTGATAGCGGTGGCTACAGAGCCATGCTCGGTGCCGGCTCCACCCGAGGAGTCGCTGTCGCCGTCGAAGGTCGCGACTTCCTCGGTGGAATTGGGGGAAGTGGATTCCACGTCGATGGCCTCGCCTTTGGTTTTAAAGGCATCGCGGAAGCAGGTGAAGGTGAAAAAGGCGAGGTAGGCTGCGCCGATGTACTTGAGCGCCTCAAGTGCAGTGGGAAAGCGCTCCACCAGGTAGCCGACACCGGCGGTGCCGGAGGTAATAAGGATGACATCGGAAAGCGCGCACACCACGATGATGAGCCCGATGTGATCGCGGCGGATGCCGTATTTCAACAGCATCGCATTTTGGGGGCCGACGGCCACAATGAGCGATAAACCAAGCACAAAACCAGCTAGCACGATGGACATGCCTCTAGTGTGAATCCAAGCCTTAAATTAGTCCAGTTAATCCATCTTCATATGGTTTAGAATAGCTTCATGAACCCCGTACATTTGGAAACCTTGCTGGCCATCGTGGAAGAAGGAAGCTTTGAGGTTGCCGCTTCGGTCCTGGGAATTTCTCCGTCTGCGGTGAGCCAGCGCATTAAGGCATTGGAGGCGAGTACCGGTCGCGTGCTGGTGCGGCGGGCGAACCCGGTGGGGGCGACGGAGGCCGGGGAGATCTTGGTGCAAGCGGCCCGGCGTATGGCGTTGGTGCAGGCAGAAACCGATGCGCGGTTAGGCCAGCGCCTAGCGCGCGTGCCCCTGTCGGTGGCCATCAACTCCGATTCGCTGGCCACGTGGTTTACGCAGGTATTAAGCGATACCGCGCAGCGGGGTGACGTTGCACTGCGCATCCGCATTGAGGATGAGGCACGCACCCTGGCGATGTTGCGGCGCGGCGATGTTCTAGGCGCCGTGACGAGGGAACATTCGCCGGTATCCGGGTGCGATTCCACGTTTTTGGGAACCATGCGCTATTTCGCCGTCGCCGCCCCGCACATCGCGGAGCACTTCCACGCGGGCCAACTGACCTGGGAGACGATGCCGCTGGTGGGCTATGGCCCCAATGACCAGGTGCTTGATGATGCTATGCGGGATCGCTTTATTGATTCCCATGTTGTGCGCGCCCGGGTTTCGCAGATTCCCTCTTCGGAAGGCTACCTGGAGGCCGTGCGCGTGGGCCTGGGGTGGGGGCTATTGCCGCAGGCCCAGGCCCAGCCGCTGGTGGAATCGCAAGAGCTGTTGCTTCTCGATGACCACCAGCTCGACATCGACCTCTACTGGCAGCGCTGGCGCCTAGAATCCGAGGTCTTAAGCGATCTGACGCGGTCGGTGATTAACGCGGCTGCGGCGCTGGGAAGAGCTTAAGTTGGAAGTCTTCTGGGTTCTTTACTTCCTCGCCGGAGGGGATGGGACCTGGCAGTTGCACGCCAGGAGCGAAGGGCTGGCCGCCAAAACGGTCGCGGTCGTGCGGCTCTGCTAACCAGGACATATCCGGCCCCACCGGAACGATGCGGGTGGGGTTGATCTCGGAATGAGTGGCAAAGTAGTGCTGCTTGATTTCGGTGAAATCGGTGGTATCACCAAAACCTGGCAACTGGAAAAGTTCTTGCAGGTAGCCGCGCAGGTTGGGCAGTTCTTGAATCTTGTGGCGCGAGCATTTGAAGTGCGAGTAATACACGGGGTCGAAGCGTATAAGAGTGGCAAATAGGCGGATATCGGTCTCGGTAATGTGATCGCCGACCATATAACGCTGGGTGCCTAGGCGCTTCTCGGCCCAATCGAGTGCATCCCACAGCTGGTCATAGGCCTCTTCGTAGGCTTCTTGCGAACCGGCAAAACCGCAGCGGTACACGCCATTATTGATGCCGTGGAAAATGTACTCATTGAGCTCTTCCATCTCCTCGCGGTGCTGCTCTGGGAAGAGATCCGGGGCGCCTTCTGCTTGGAAGTCCGTCCACTGCTCAATAAAATCGCGCACCATAGAGGGGTAATCATTGGTGACCACGCGGCCCGTTGATTCTTCTACCAGGGCGGGTACGGTAATACCGCGGGGATAGTCCGGGAAGCGCTCGAAGTAGGCTTCCTGCAGGCGCTTGTAGCCCAAAACCGGGTCTACCTCGCCCTCATCTAAGTCGAATGTCCAGGACCGCGCGTCGTGTACGGGCCCGGCGAGGGCTAGGGAAATGGAATCTTCTAAACCTAATAAGCGGCGGGCGATGACCGCGCGGTGTGCCCACGGGCACGCGCGGGCGGCAACCAAGCGGTAGCGGCCAGCCTCCATCGGCCAATAAAAAGTGCCATCATCTTGTGCGGTTACTTCGGATACCTCAGGTGAAATGCGATCCTCGATATAGGTGGTATCGCGAATAAACTCGCCGTCTGGTGAAGCATTGCGGGCATCTCCTGCCCAATCGGAGTCGTGTGAAGTCATCGATTCACTCCCAATTCTGGTGGATTGATAAGGCGGGGAAGTGTCCCGCCGGCAATTAATGTTTATATGTCAACTACATGACATTGTTGATGTTACAACAGGTTGCGGGCCAGGGGAAGGGAGGTGGGGGAACAATTGCGGCGCGCCGTTAACGGTACCGCAAAACTGCAGGCAAGTGTCTTAAATTGGTCATATGAGCGATAAGCAGCAACCGGATAAAGCCAACCCCTTAGATGAGGATCTCAACGTCCCAGCCTACGATTCTGTGCAGCGGGATAACCCCGATGTCTTCGCGCGCGCAGGGCGCGCCGAACCGCAAGAGATTCGGCCACAGAAGCAGGAGGCGGCGGAGACGGAAGTTATGCCCAATCCTGCCGCTAATGAGGCTGGACAGGAAGGGGGCAATCAATCTACCGGTGAGGATACCCAGGTATTAGATCCCTCGGCGGCGGCGCAGACCGAAGGTTTCGCGGCTGAAGGTGCTGCCCTGACCCCAGAGGAGCAGGCGGAACAAGAGCGCAAGCTACAGCAGGAGCAAGAGGACAAAGAGGGCTATAAGCACTATGGGCGCCGCGGCACCATTGACTTTGGTCTCTTCTTCGTCCGATTGGCTATGAGTGCTTACCTCATTATTGCCGGAGTATCCACCTTCTTCTCGCTGGGCGATGGCGCGGGTGTCTCCGGGCTAGAAGGCGACTACTCTGAGTACGCTTGGGCCAATTCGTTTGCCCTTGCGGTGCCGACCGTGCAGCTGATTGCCGGCGCGTTTCTCCTGTTGGGTCTGATTAGCCCGCTGGCAGCAATGCTTGGCTTGGTCGTTACCGGTTTCGCCGCCTTGCACGAGCTGGCGGATTCAGGCGCCGGTCTCCAAGTCTTTGACTGGCCGGACTCGGTATGGCTGTCCCTGGTACTTTTCGTTATCGCGATTGGCCTGCAATTTACCGGTCCTGGTTTCATTTCCTTGGACTTTGGCCGCTCTTGGGCGCGGCGCCCGCTGGGCACGTCGTGGGTCTTTGTGGTGGTTGGCATCGCCATCCTGGTCGCCGTGTGGTTCTTCGGCGCGGCCGTAAACCCCATTGCTTAGCCTGTTATTCGCTACCGCGTGAGTGGATCCCCGCCGCAGTCAATGCGGTGGGGATTTTCTTTGTACCCTTGCTTTCCACTATGGAAAGTGAAAGGATTGCCATAAAGGAAAGTAAGCAAAGCTGGATTTTGAGATGGTGGCAGAAAAGATGGAAGATGAGCTAAAGAAGTCGCTCGAGTTTAATGACAGCCTGCAGGATCAAGGGGCTGAGCGTAAGCGGCTGGTGCAAAATATCCTCCTAGTGATTGCATTGGCAGCGTTCTATGTGGGAATGACCGTATTCGCGGAGGTGATGCACCCCGTCGCGTTTCTCATTTTCTACTTTGTTCTTATAGGACTCTTGGTGTGGGCGCTGCTTCATTACCAAAATAAGGTGCGGACCAGCTATCGCCAGGATCCGTATACCCAGCCCAAGGCTGATAAGAAATACTACGCGGGGATGGCAGTAATACTTGTCCCGATGTTTGTTACGAACATGCTGCGTGAGCACACGTGGGCATTGGTAATCTTCATGGTCTTGTGGGCAGCGGCAATGGTCTGGGTGCTGCAATCTCGTGCCTTGGACGTTGCAGCGCGGCAAGGAGAGGGCCGCAGTGCTCAGTGACATTGACCCGGTTATCTATCCGCTCAATCGCTTCAAAATCTGCGCAGTTTTGAACGCGCGGGGTGCGGTGGAGGGACAGGTGCGCCGCGAGATGCGCTTCGCGGCGCTGCGGGAAGAAGTAGACCAATCGGCCGCCACCTTATCCAAACAATTAACCGCCCTAGAAAAGGAAGGCTATATCAGCCGGTTTCGCGAGTACGGGTCTTCCCGCGATAAGGACACCGTGTGGGTCATGCTGACTGCTACTGGCAAGTCAGCATTCGATGCCCACCTCGCGGCCATTCAAGAGATGGCGCGTTAGTTCACGTAGCCGTCTACCACGCGCACCGCGCCGCGGTCTGCGGAGGTCGCCATTGCGGCATAGGCGCGCAGCGCCTTGGTAATGGGGCGGTTGCGGTCTACAGGCGTCCATGGCTTTTCGCGTTGTTCTTGCGCGGCGCGGCGGCGCTCCAGAACATCATCGTCCACGTCGAGCGTGAGCTCGCGCTCGTGGATATTGATGGAAATAGTGTCGCCGTTCTCAATGAGCCCGATGAGTCCCTGGTGGGCGGCCTCAGGAGAAATGTGGCCAATGGAAAGCCCGGAGGTGCCGCCGGAGAAGCGGCCATCGGTAATCAAGGCGCAGGCCTTGCCCAAGCCGGCACCCTTGAGGAAGGACGTCGGGTGCAGCATTTCCTGCATGCCGGGGCCACCGGACGGACCCTCGTAGCGAATGACGACCACATCGCCAGGTTGGACTTCTTTATTCAAGATGATGGACACGGCCTGCTCTTGGGACTCCACCACGCGGGCTGGGCCAGAGAAGGTCCACAGCTCTTCTTCCACGCCGGCGGCCTTGACGATGGCCCCGTCCGGCGCCAAGTTGCCGCGCAGGACCACCAGTCCACCGTCGGAAGAAAAGGCGTGGTCAGCATCGTGAATGCAGCCATTGACCGCGTCCGTATCCAGTTCATCCCACCGGTTGGACTGGGAGAACGGCTCCGTGGTGCGCACGCCGCCTGGAGCGGCGTAGTAGAGCTCGCGGGCCTGATCGGTTACGCGAGGATTGCGGATATCCCAATCATCGAGCCACTGCTCCGCATTGTCATAGAGCGCGGTGTGCACCTTGAGGTTGAGGTGGCCCGCGCGGCGCAGCTCGCCCAAGATAGCCGGAATGCCGCCGGCGCGGTGTACATCCTCGATGTGGTAGGTGCCGTTGGGCGCGACCTTGGACAAGCAGGGGACGCGGTAGGAGATGTCATTAATATCATCCAGCGTGAAGTCCACTTCACCCTCTTGCGCTGCGGCAAGGGTGTGCAGGATGGTGTTAGTGGATCCGCCCATGGCCATATCGAGGGCCATGGCATTGCTAAAGGCTTCCTTGGTCGCGATATTGCGCGGCAGGACGGACTCGTCTTCCTCGCCGTAGTAGCGGCGGCACATATCGACGATGGTGGAACCGGCCTTTTCAAAGAGATCGCGGCGAGCACTGTGGGTGGCCAACGTGGTGCCATTGCCAGGAAGCGCCAAACCGAGCGCCTCGGTCAAGCAGTTCATGGAGTTAGCGGTAAACATGCCGGAGCAGGAACCGCAGGTGGGGCAGGCGGATTCTTCCACCTGGGCCAAGCCAGCATCGGAAACGCTATCATTCGCGGATGCGGTGATAGCGGTAATCAGGTCAGTCGGCGCATGGGCAACGCCATCGACCACGACGGCCTTGCCGGCCTCCATAGGTCCGCCCGAGACAAAGATCGTGGGGATATTCAACCGCATTGCGGCATTGAGCATGCCCGGGGTGATCTTATCGCAGTTAGAGATGCAGACGAGGGCATCGGCAGTATGCGCATTGGCCATGTACTCGATGGAATCGGAGATGATTTCGCGCGAGGGCAAGGAGTACAGCATGCCGCTGTGGCCCATGGCAATGCCGTCATCCACGGCAATGGTATTGAACTCCTTGGGTACGCCACCGGCTTCGCGGACGGCATCGGCGACGATATCCCCAACGTTTTTTAGGTGCACGTGGCCGGGGACGAACTGCGTATAAGAGTTGGCGATAGCGACGATGGGCTTGCCAAAGTCGTTTTCCTTGGTGCCAGTAGCGCGCCACAAGGCACGCGCACCGGAGGCTTGGCGTCCGACGGTAGTTACTTTAGAGCGCAGTGGGAACATGGATTAAGTCACTATTCCTTATGGATTGGTCAAATGGGGGAGAAAGTAGATTTAGTTTTCTGCCGAATCTTTAAGTTCGGGGTGCTTTTCTAGGTATGCAGCATATTCCTCTTTGCTTAAGAGGATCTGCTGCCCGTCGCGGTGCACGATGACGACCTTGTCGTCGGCTGCCTCGCGGCCCTGGGTGAGGGCATCGGGAATGCGCCCGCGGGATGCTTGTGCCAAGCGGGGCAGTGAGTTGAAGGTTACGCCAGGCAGGTTGTGTTTCGCACCATTTTTAGTCTGCGCGAAGGCCCGGGCGCGCTGGAAGCCAATCCCGGCGAAATCATCCCATGCGATGGAAACGTTTTTCCGGAACGCATAAGAAATGGAAATGCCTTTCTCAGAGATCCGCGTGCGGGCCTTGATGACCCACCAGAGGCCGATTACGGGGATAATCAGCAGCCACCCCAGGTATTTGGGCGCCCAGCCAATGCTTAATAAGGCGATCGTGGACAAAATTAAGATGCCCAAGATGTGGTCGCGGGAAGGGGTGAAGACCTCTGCCTGGGTGGTGGACTGACGAGGTTGTTTGTCCTGTGCTGGTGGGGTCATAGTCAGCCAGCCTAATTGACCATGTGGTGGGGAAGCGAACCATTTTTTCGCCACGTTTCATCATATGAGAAACTTTTCCCAAAAGGGGGGGGGGGTAACGGCTTCCAGATATAATTCTATCGGTATATAGTTGGAAATATGATCATGATTCGACTTCAGGTGGTACGAGCGCGGCGGTGACCGCGACGTTTCCTGAACGTCGACGCTTTCGCCCCCGCAGACCACCGGCCCGCGGGGGCTTTAGTTGTAACTAGGGCGTTTTCGATGATCAGTTTCCATGACAGACCAACCCAAGGAGCACATACACCGTGGTAACGACATCCTCGCCCACGCCTGCTTCCGCGGCCGCTGCAAAGACAGCTGCGTCAGCGGAGCGAATGAGTGGGGCTCATGCAATTGTCCGCACGCTGGAAGATCTGGGCACCGATCTCGTATTCGGTATTCCAGGCGGTGCCGTGCTTCCGCTCTACGATGCACTGCATGGTTCAACCAAGCTTCGCCACGTGCTAACCCGCCATGAACAAGGCGCCGGCCACGCCGCCGAGGGCTATGCGCAGGCATCCGGAAAGGTGGGTGTGTGCATCGCTACCTCCGGTCCCGGTGCGACCAACTTGGTTACGGCGCTTGCCGATGCCAACTTGGACTCCGTTCCCATCGTCGCCATCACCGGCCAGGTGGGCAGTAACCTTTTGGGTACCGATGCCTTCCAAGAGGCCGATATCCGCGGTGTCACCATGCCGATTACCAAGCACAATTACATTGTGACGGATCCCTCAGAGATCCCTTCTGCTATTTCGGCTGCCTTCCACTTGGCCTCCACTGGCCGCCCCGGTCCGGTGCTCGTGGATATCCCTAAGGACGTGCAAAACGGCTTTTTGGATTATCGCTTTCCGGAAACGCTTGACCTGCAAGGATATAAGCCAGTCACCAAGCCACACCACCGGCAGGTAGCTCAGGCCGTGGAATTGATGTCGCATGCGGAAAAGCCCGTGCTCTATGTCGGCGGCGGAGTCGTTAAAGCTAATGCCTCCCAAGAGCTGCTGGAGTTTGCGGAGCTCACGAATATCCCGGTGGTTACCACCCTGATGGCGCTGGGCACCTTTCCGGACTCTCACCCGCTGCACATGGGGATGCCGGGCATGCACGGCACAGTTCCGGCCGTCGCGGCGATGCAGCGTGCTGACCTCATCATTGCCATCGGCGCCCGCTTCGATGACCGCGTGACCGGCGATACCTCAACATTCGCGCCAAATGCGAAGGTCATCCACGCCGATATTGACCCAGCTGAGATTGGCAAGATCCGGGAAGTTACAGTTCCCATCGTCGGCGATGCCAAGAAGTGCTTGACCGCGCTTAGCAAGGAGTACCGCAAGAAGGATGTGCAGCCAGCCACCGAGGTGAAACAGTGGCACGATTACCTGCGCGGCATGCAAGAGCGTTTCCCACGCGGTTATGAGCCCACCGATGATGGCCTGCTGAATCCACAATTCGTCTTGGAAAAGCTCAGTGAAACCGTGGGGCCGGAAGCTATCTACTGTGCGGGCGTGGGCCAGCACCAGATGTGGTCCGCGCAGTTCTTGGACTTTGAACACCCGCGTTCCTGGATCAACTCCGGTGGCGCTGGAACCATGGGCTATGCCGTTCCCGCTGCCTTGGGTGCAAAGGCAGCGCGTCCAGATAAGGAAGTCTGGGCCATCGATGGTGATGGCTGCTTCCAAATGACCAACCAGGAACTTACCACTGCAGCCTTGGAAGGCTTCCCGTTTAAGGTTGCCGTCATTAATAACGGCAACCTTGGAATGGTCCGGCAGTGGCAGACGCTGTTTTATGATCAGCACTATTCGCACACCAAGCTGCGCGAAGAAAACGCCTTCACCCCGGACTTCGTCCGTTTGGCCGAAGCGCTCGGTTGTGAAGCCATCCGGGTCACGAGCGAAGAAGAAGTCGTTCCGGCCATTAAGCGCGCGCAGGCAATTAACGATAAGCCAGTCGTCATTGACTTCATCGTCGGCCAAGATGCGCAGGTGTGGCCGATGATCGGTGGCGGTGCCTCCAATGAGGAAATCCAGTACGCCCGCGGCCTGCGCCCGCTTTTTGATGAAGCTGAATCCGCCGCGGAGACCCCGGCTGAGATCGACGAAACCATTCAGGAGGCATAAACCATGACGCAAAACGAGGTAACTCGGCATACCTTATCGGTATTAGTTGAGGATGTAGAAAGCATCATCGCCCGCGTGGTGGGAATGTTCAGTCGCCGTGGCTACAGCTTGGTGTCCCTGGTCTCCGCGCACACGGAAACCCCGGGAATTAACCGGCTGACCATCGTTGTGGATGCCTCTGAAGTGATCATTGAGCAGGTAACGAAGCAGCTCAATAAGCTCATTCCGGTCATCAAGGTCGTGGAACTCAAGGAAGATTCCACGGTTGCTCGCGCCATCATGCTGGTGAAGGTAGCGGCCGATAATTCCAACCGCGCACAGGTGGTGGATGCGGTGAATATCTTCCGCGCCCGCGTGGTCGACGTGGCAAAGGAATCGGTTGTCGTGGAAGCTACCGGTACGCCGGGCAAGCTCGCGGCGCTGCTTGAAGTCCTCGAGCCCTTCGGTATTCGCGAACTCGTGCAATCGGGCCACGTAGCCTTGGGGCGCGGCCCGAAGGTTACGGCTCCCAAAAAGTAAATAAAATCTCACGATGTGAACACATTGTCCCGCGCAGTGGTATATACTCTGCGTTAGGACGCTTCATTACAGCTTTTCCTACCAAAGAATTGAGGATTTGAAATGGCTATTGATACCTACTACGACGACGATGCTGACCTGTCGATCATCCAGGGCCGCAAGGTAGCGGTCATCGGCTACGGCTCCCAGGGCCACGCCCACTCCCAGAACCTGCGCGATTCCGGCGTTGAGGTTGTTATCGGTCTGCGCGAGGGCTCTAAGTCCGCAGCCAAGGCAGAGGAGGCTGGCTTCGAGGTCAAGTCCGTCGCGGAGGCATCCAAGTGGGCCGACGTCGTTATGCTGCTGGCGCCGGATACCTCCCAGAAGGAGATCTTCGAAGAGCACATCGCCCCGAACCTGGAAGACGGCAATGCACTGCTGTTCGGTCACGGCCTGAATATCCACTTCAAGCTGATTGAGCCGGCTGCGTCCGTCACCGTCGGCATGGTTGCGCCCAAGGGCCCAGGCCACCTAGTCCGCCGCCAGTTCGTTGACGGCAAGGGCGTTCCTTGCTTGATCGCCACCGAACAGGACCCGAAGAACGAGGGCCATGACCTGACCTTGTCCTATGCCGCTGCCATCGGTGGCGCCCGCGCCGGCGTTATCCCCACCACCTTCGAGGCAGAGACGGTTACCGACCTCTTTGGTGAGCAGGCCGTCCTGTGTGGTGGTGTCGAGTTCCTCATCCGGAACGGCTTTGAGGTCCTCACCGAGGCCGGCTACGAGCCAGAGATGGCTTATTTCGAGGTCCTGCACGAGATGAAGCTCATCGTGGACCTGTTGTTCGAAGGCGGCATTGCCAACATGAACTACTCGGTCTCTGATACCGCTGAGTTTGGTGGCTACATCTCCGGCCCACGCATCATCAACGCTGATACCAAGCAGCGCATGAAGGACGTTCTGTCCGATATCCAGGATGGCACCTTCACCAAGCGCCTGCTCGCCAACGTTGAGGGCGGCAACAAGGAGCTGGAAGACATGCGCGAAGAATTTGCGCAGCACGAGATCGAAAAGACCGGCACCAAGCTGCGCGATCTCATGAGCTGGGTCAAGAACCCATTGGACGCTACTGCCTAGTCACTAGCTGAAGTCACTGCGGCCCGCGGGAAACTCCCCGTGGGCCGCTTTTGTGCCTTTGCTGAGCATTGTCGCAGCACCTAAGTCTGTGAGGTGCCGCGGAGGTGTTGCGGGTAGTATTGGCCCTATGGGTTTTACGACGCCAAGCTATGATCTCAGGGACCTTTTTTCGCGGATTGACCGGGGCGATATCCAGCTTCCGGATTTCCAGCGCAGCTACGCCTGGGATGAAGACCGCATCCGCTCACTTATCGTTACGGTCCTGCGTGGATACCCCATCGGCGCGCTGATGGCCCTAGATACCCGCAATGAAAAGATGCGTTTCCGCCCCAGGGTGCTGGCGGGTGCGCCCGAGGTTGGTGTCGAGCCCGGGTTGCTGCTCTTGGACGGCCAACAGCGCCTTACCTCCCTGTACCACTGCTTTAATGGCGAGGGTTTTGTCAAGACCACTGACTTCCGGAAAAAGAAGGTCCACCGCCGCTTTTTCATCGACGTCCGCGCCGCGGTAAGCGGGGACCTGCTTGCCGATGACGCCATTTTCGCCGTCGACCAAAACGGCGAGATCTGCTCGCACTTCGGCCCCGACGTTGATGGGGCTATTACCTGCCGCCAGGATGGGCTGGACAATATGTGCATCCCCGTGGCCTCGCTACTCAGCGAGGAAGGCACCAGCATGCTTTTCGAGCTCGCCGCCACACACGAGCAATGCAGCGCCGAGCTTGCCGCGTTCAATAACCGCATCGTGCGCCCCTTGGCGGGCTATGACATCCCGATGATCCGGCTATCCCGCGAAACGGAGCGCTCCGGAATCGGTTCCATCTTTGCCCAGGCAAATTCCGCAGGTTTACAGATGGATGTCTTCGATCTCTTAACCGCCGTCTTTGCCTCCGAAGATCCGACCTTCCACCTTGCCAACGATTGGCAGCAGGTGGAAAAGGATCTGCGGGATTCTCCTGCGCTCGATGGCATCGGACGTAATGAATTCCTCTCCGCAGTATCCCTCTTGGTCACAGGGGAGAAGGGCAATGCCGGCGGCCAGCGCGAAGACATTTTGAAGTTGTCCCTGTCCGAGTACAAGGCGGCCGCGCACGACCTGCGCATCACCTTCCACGAGGTTGCCGAATTCTTGGCGCAGCGCCGCATTTTAAGCTTGGATCAGGTGCCGTATACGGAACAGATCGTGCCGCTGGCGGTCATCATCGCTCGGCTGGCCAAGCGGCCTGGGGCCCTTTCCGGCCAGCAGGCATGGGATCGCATTGACCAGTGGTTCTGGTGTGGCGTCTTTGGCGAGCTCTACGGTTCTTCCGCGGTGCCGCTGCGCGCTGCCCGCGATGTGGATGAGGTGACCGAGTGGGTTGCCGGGGCCACCGATGATGTTCCCAAGACGGTCGCGGATGCAGGATTTCGGGAATCCCGCCTGCTCTCGGTCGATGAAAACGATGGGGTATGGCACGGAATCTATGCCCTGCTTATGGCCCGCGGCGCGAAGGATTGGCGGACGGGCAGTGAATTTACTCGCCACACCTTTGAAGAGTTGAAGCCCGGGTTTTTCCCGGTATTCCCACTGAATTGGTGCCAGCGCCACGGGGTGGATTCGGTCTTGGCCCATTCGGTCATGAACTACACCCCGATGGGCAAGCGCACAGAGGTCGTCCTCGATGGGTTCGCGCCGAACCGCTACCTGCCTCGCGTGCAGTCCAAGTCCATCATGGAAGACGAGGAATTTGATGCCGTCCTGGCATCGCACGACCTCGATGTCGCTAACCTAAGGGAGTCAAAGATTCAGGAATTCTTGGCTGATCGTCGCCATCGCTTCGTGGATCTAGTGGAAGAAACCTTAGGCATTCCCGTCATTCGAGATGTCGATGAAGCAAACCTGGCCGACGGTGAAGAGGGGCCACATGCGTTTGGCCGCTAAGAGGTATCGGGCGGCTGCAGTGGTTATCGCAGCCTCCCTCGTACTTGTTGGCTGCGGTGATGCCTTGCAGGAACCCAAACTGGTCAAGCGAGGTCTGTCGGATCTCTCCGAGTCCGATGTCGAGCTCGAGCGCGCCAAGTCAGAGAATCAAAACCGCCTTATCGATCCCAAATTCGCCGGCAAACTGGACATCATCGACGATCCGAGTGGCATCGAGGCCGCGCGGACTTTCTTCGATGATTCAGATTCCATGGTGCTCTTTGCGCCCGATGATAAATCCGTGTTGCGCGCGGCAACGTTGGCGATTAACCAGCACTTGCCGGCCGTGGAATATGATCGCTCGCGCCGCGGTGACATCCTCAACTTGGTCGGAGACTTGGAGGTAAAACGACTCGTCATCGTGGGCGATATCCCGTGGACGCAATCCAGCGGTGATTTCACTGTCATCAAGGATCCGGGAACGCATGAAGCGCTGGGGGATTTTACGGCCTTCCAGTACGAGTCCAAGGTGGTTGCCTCGCCGAACCAGGTGGTCAAGGACATCGCGCGGCTGGATAAAACACCCTACGTTGAGTTGCGTCCTGCCTGGATTCCTTATGAGGGCGAACCTGACGATGATGGCAAAAAGCTGCCGGCCGTCCCGGCACAGTCGCGGCGCGATGGCCAGATGGCCCCCAATATCGTGGCCACAGCGGATAGTCCGGTAGCCAATGTCATTACTGCCGCGGCCTATGGTGGCTCGGTTTTGGTGATGCCGACGGCGGATCCGCTGGAAGATAAGCGGAGTATGGCCATGGTGGCAGGGCTCGATGAGGGCTCGCTTATCGCTTTGGGCCCGGAATTCGGTCACGTGAAAGAATTTAAGGAAAAAATACGGCAGGGCACCCCAAACTGAACTACACTTCCTTCACACGCGGTTATTGTCGCGTAATGCACAACGAAGTGAAACGAAGGATGATATGTCGAAGCCGGTAGTTCTTATCGCCGATAAATTGGCCCAATCCACAGTGACGGCGTTGGGGGATTCCGTCGAGGTGCGCTGGGTAGATGGCCCGAACCGCGAGGAATTGCTTGCGGCGGTTCCAGAAGCAGATGCGCTGCTCGTTCGCTCTGCCACCACGGTCGACGCTGAAGTTCTAGAAGCAGCGCCCAAGCTCAAGATTGTGGGCCGCGCGGGCGTGGGACTGGATAACGTGGATATTGACACCGCCACCAATAAGGGTGTCATGGTGGTCAACGCTCCCACCTCCAATATCCACTCTGCGTGCGAGCAGGCGATTGCCTTGCTTTTGGCCACTGCCCGCCAGATTCCAGCGGCGGATCAATCTCTGCGCGAGGGCGAGTGGAAGCGCTCTTCCTTTAAGGGCGTGGAGGTCTACGGCAAGACTATTGGTATCGTCGGCTTCGGCCACATCGGTCAGCTCTTTGCCCAGCGGTTGAGTGCCTTTGAAACGAAGATTATTGCCCACGATCCTTATGCCAATCCGGCGCGTGCGGCAGCGCTTGGCGTGGAATTGGTCGAGCTGGAAGAGCTGATGGCGCAGGCAGATTTTGTCACCATTCACCTGCCCAAGACGCCGGAGACCGCCGGAATGTTCAATGCGGAGCTTCTGGCCAAGGCAAAGGAAGGCCAGATTCTTATCAACGCCGCCCGCGGCGGCCTCGTAGACGAGCAGGCCTTGGCAGATTCTATTACCTCGGGCCACCACCGCGGTGCGGGTTTTGACGTGTACTCCACGGAGCCGTGCACGGATTCCCCACTCTTTAAGCTGCCGCAGGTCACGGCGTCGCCGCACCTGGGTGCGTCCACCGTGGAGGCACAGGACCGCGCTGGTACCGATGTCGCTGCCTCGGTGCTCAAGGCCTTGGCCGGCGAGTTCGTTCCTGATGCGGTCAACGTCTCTGGCGGTACGGTAGGCGAAGAGGTAGCCGGGTGGCTCGACCTTGCCCGCAAGCTGGGCCTTACCGCAGGGCGCCTGCTTGATCAGGCTCCCGTCGCCGTGGAGATTGAGGCCTGCGGCGAGCTGTCCACTGAGGATGTGGACGTGCTGGGCCTTTCCGCCGTCCGTGGCCTGTTTAGCGGCGTGACCTCAGAGCCGGTTACCTTCGTCAACGCGATGAAGATTGCCGAAAGCCGCGGGGTCGAGGTTTCGGTATCCACCAACCCAGAATCCAAGGGCCACCGTTCTTCCTTGCAGGTCAAGGTCATTAGCGCGGAGGGTGTGACCTCCTCGCTTACCGGTGCGCTCATCGGTATTGACGGGACCGAAAAGTTTGTCCGTATTAACGGTCGTGGCGTGGATATGCGGGCCGAGGGCCGCAACCTGTTCTTCCGCTATGCCGATGCCCCAGGCGCGCTGGGTACCGTGGGTACCAAGCTGGGTGCTGCGGGCATCAACATCATCGCCGCAGCCTTGACGCAGGGCAAGCAGGAATCCGATGCCGTGCTGATCTTGCGCGTGGAGTCCGAGGTGCCAGATTCTCTCATCGAGGAGATCAACTCCGCCCTTGGCGCTACGTGCCAGCAATTCGACATGGATGAATAATCTCAGCGCAGGTTAGGACGGATTGGCCTAACCGCGTACTCGTGCCCGCCCATCGCGCAGAATTATGCTGCGATGGGCGGGTTTCCTTTGGTAGGCTAATCCCTAATCCACTATGTGAGAAAGGAATCCTATCTAATGAAATTAGCGGTTATTGGCGGCGACGGCATTGGGCCGGAAGTAACGGCGGAAGCCCTGAAGGTGCTGCGCACCGTGCGCAGCGATATTGAAACTACCGATTATGACTTGGGCGCGCGGCGCTACCTGCGTAATGGCGAGCTTTTAACGGATGCAGACTTGGCCAGCTTGCGCGAGCACGATGCCATTTTGCTGGGTGCCATTGGTGCGCCAGGTGAGGTTCCCCCAGGCGTCTTGGAACGCGGCCTGTTATTGAAGATGCGGTTTGCACTCGATCACCACGTGAACCTGCGCCCTTCTATCTTGTATCCCACGGCCCACTCGCCGCTGGCTAACCCGGGCGAGATCGACTTCGTTGTGGTGCGTGAAGGCACCGAGGGCTTGTACTGCGGCAATGGTGGCACGCTGCGGGAAGGAACGCCGCACGAGGTAGCCAGCGAGGTTTCGCAAAATACCCGCTTCGGGGTAGAGCGCGTGGTGCGCGATGCCTTCGAGCGGGCATCGCAGCGCCGCAACCACCTGACCCTGGTGCACAAGACCAATGTCCTCGTCAACGCCGGCGACTTGTGGCACCGCACGGTGGAAGAGGTTGCGGCGGAATATCCGCAGGTGGAGGTGGACTATAACCACATCGATGCCGCGACCATCTACATGGTGACGGATCCTTCCCGTTACGATGTCGTTGTGACCGATAACCTCTTTGGAGACATCTTAACGGACTTAGCAGGCGCTATTACTGGCGGAATTGGGTTGGCTGCTTCGGGCAATATCGATGCCTCGGGCGAGAACCCCTCCATGTTTGAGCCAGTGCACGGTTCGGCACCTGATATTGCCGGACAAGGCATCGCGGATCCCACCGCGGCTATCTTGTCGGCGGCGATGCTTTTGCGGCAGCTGGGTGATGAAGACAATGCGCAGAAGATTGAAAAGGCGGTGGCGGAGGACATCGCCAAGCGGGGCGATGCCCCAATCAAGACCGTCGAGGTAGGGGATCGGATCGCAGCGAGCCTGCAAGCTTAAGCGCAAGAAGTCCTTTGTACGAATGCGGTGTTGGCAAGGAACTAAATAATCTTTGCATATTAACACCGCAAACTTTGCACACATGTAAAGGCTCCCTTTTAGTAGGATGGCCGTTATGCGTTTAGGACGAATTGCACACCCAGAAGGAATTTGCTTTGCCATCATCGACGGGCCACAAGACGCCCCGATGGAGGAGCTTGTAGCTAAAGAAATCTCCGGCACTCCATTTACCCCGCCGGAGCCCACCGGCCGGGAATGGAAGCTGGGCGAGGTGCGCCTCTTGGCGCCGACCTTGCCCACCAAGGTGGTGGCGCTCGGGCGCAACTATGCCGACCACGTGGCGGAGGTATTTAAGAAGTCCTCCGATAAGCTGCCGCCCACCATCTTCCTGAAGCCCTCGACTGCGGTTATCGGCCCGAATGAGGCCATCAAGATTCCCGATTATGCCACCAACGTGGAATTTGAGGGCGAACTCGCCGTAGTTATTTCCAAGCCATCGAAGAATATCAAGGCTGAGAACTGGAAAGACCACGTGCTGGGCTATACCATCTGCAACGACGTTTCCTCCCGTGACCTCCAGTTCAAGGATGGTCAGTGGGCGCGCGCCAAGGGCATTGATACCTTTTGCCCGCTGGGTCCGTGGATTGAAACGGACCTGGATAGCTTGGATCTTGATGATCAGAAGATCAATGCGTACCTGACCCATGATGGTTCCCGTGAGCAGAAGCAGGATTCCAATACGGATCAGATGATCGTCAAGATGGGCGGCATCTTGGAAGAGATTTCTGCCGCATATACTTTGCTGCCTGGTGATGTCATCACTACCGGCTCGCCCGCGGGAACCGCTCCGATGGTGCCGGGCGATACCATTGAAATTGAGATCCCAGGGGTTGGTACTCTGCGCAATACCATCTCTAGGGCGCAGTAGATTCATCCCACAGCAGCTGCCGCTGGTGAGGTTTTGCTAGAAGGAGAACGGCGTGCCGGAACATTCGCATCAAGGCCACCGCGGGTCTGCGCCCAGCGCGCAGGAAATGGAGGAGCGCTATCGCTCCGCTGTGCAGGTGTGGTCGGGGAGTCCGAATGCCACGCTGGTGGACTATGTTAGTGACCTTCCAGGCGGTACCGCGCTCGATATCGGCTGCGGGGAAGGCGCCGATGCCCAGTGGCTGCACGAGCACGGCTGGCAGGTACTCGGCATCGATTTTGCTCCGACTGCCGTGGCACGGACTAGGGCGCGAGGAGTAGCCGCGGAGGTTGCCACCTTTGATGAATTCAGCCACGCCCCATTTGATTTGGTCACCGTGCATTATGGCAGTGTCCGTGCCAACTCACGGGAAGTAGCACTGTTAGAAAAGCTCGTCGCCACGGACGGAACCTTGCTCTATGTTCACCATGATATGGAGTCAGAAGAGATCGCCATGCCGGAATGGCTGGCGGAAAACCTGACCGAATTGACGGTGCAGACCTTGCGGCGATCGCCGCGCCATGTAACTAGCGGCGCAGGCGCTCACCACACCAGCGACGTGGTTCTCGTGGCAAAGCGGTACTAATCCGCACCGTTTAAAGGCTCAGCGCCCGTAAGATCGTCTGGAGCTTGGCGGTGGTTTCTTCCAGCTCCGCCTGGGCATTGGAGGCACCGACCACGCCGCCGCCGGCCCAGGCGCGGGCGGAGAGGCCATCGCCAGCAACCTCTGCGCAACGGATAGCTACCATGTATTCACCGTCGCCGGAGCTATCACACCAGCCGACGGTGCCGGCATAGAAGCCGCGGTCGGTCTCGGCGGTCTCAATAAGCGCCTGCGCAGCTTCCGTCGGCGTGCCACAGATTGCGGGGGTGGGGTGGACTACTTCTGCCAATTCCAGGGCGGTGAGGTCTTTATCCCGCAGGGTACCGGTAACCGGCGTGCCCAAGTGCCACATCTCATTGGTGTGTATGAGCTGCGGGGTATCGGGGATATTGAGGCTGCTACACAGCGGCTCTAGCACCCTGCGCAGGTGCTCTACCACAAAGGAGTGCTCGAGCAGATCCTTTGCGGAGTGCAAGAGGTCTTGGCTGGCAATGTGGTCTGCCGCTTTATTGGCTCGGCGCGGGGTGGAGCCGGCGAGCGGGAATGCAGACACGGTCGAGCCTTGGCGCTTGATCAGCACCTCTGGCGAAGAACCGACCAGCATGGCCCCTGGGCGGCCTGCAGGGGAGAGATCCGCAATGAAGCCATCGCGGTTGACGGAGAGATCGATTAGGCGCGCGGCCACCAGCCGGGGATCGATGGGGGAAGCAAATTCGATATCGACCGCGCGGGCTAAAACCACCTTTTCTAGCTTTGAGGTTTCGATGGTGCCGATGGCCGCTTCAACGCGGCGCAGGTGTTCTTCTGGCTCTGGGTCAAAGCCCACGACGCGGGAATTGAGGGTCTGATTGCGGTAGAACGCATGTGGTTCTAGCGGGCCGTCTTCTCGGATGATTGATTCTGGAACGGTCAGCGCGGCGGGAGTATCGGAATCAAAGGGGATGGCACCTACGACCATCTCGGCCCCGCCTCGGCGCAAGGCGTCAACCGCGGCCTCGGCACTGCTAAAGGTGTCCCGCGCACCTTGGGTACGGACAGACCCCGTTGCCCGGGAGAGCAAGAAATCGGGGGCGGTGCTTGGTCTGTCTTCGTGCATGGGGATCTAGCTTAGTGCCTCGTTAAAAGTTGGTAGAAATTACCCTCCGCCAAGCGTGTGGACACCTGCTGGCACAACCGATGTAACTATTGTTATTTAAGTGGCTATTGTGGCTAAAGTTTTTCTTCGATTCACCTATCTCTTGACCTCACTGCTAGTGATAGGCGCAGCTTTAAGCGTGCCGGCAATGGCGCAGGAACAAGAAGGTGCCGGATCACCGGTAGAACCGACGCACCCGGCGCCTGTGCCAGAACAAGACCACCACTCCGGCGAGCCCGTGATTCCAGAACCAGACGGCTCGCATTTGCTCCCTGAAGGTGTCACTGAATCGACGCCTCGCGATGCTGAGGCGCACCCGTCTACTGACGGTGAGCCACCAGTTTCGGGTAATCCCGAGCCGACTCCACCTGTGCCTTCTGCTGATCCCAGCATTAATCCTGATCCGGCCATTGCACCGGGAACTATGGAATCGCTCGAGATGGAACACGAAGGAAAACAGCGCCGCTACCTCGTGCGTATCCCCGATAATTACTCGCCCGAAAAACCATCCCCGGTGCTTTTTGGATTTGGCGGTTGGGGAGATTCCCCGGAAAATTTCTCTAGTTACGCACGGATGGGCAATACGTCAGCCACCGATGAGGCCATCATCATTTACCCGGAGGGCTACGAACGCGCTTGGGAAGCAGCTCCATATGCCAAAACCCATGACGGCGAAGATATCCGCTTCATCAGGCGCATCTTGGATGCGGTGGATGCGGACTATCACGTGGATCGCAACCGCGTCTACGCCATGGGAATGTCCAATGGCGGAGGTTTTACCTCGGTATTAGGCTGTCACGCTCAAGATACATTTGCTGCGGTTGCCATGGTCTCTGGAGCTTTTTATACCCCCGTTGAAACCAATTGCGGCGATGCGCCAATGCATACACTCATCATGCACGGCACCCACGATCAGATGATGACCTATGAAGGCGGCGACCGGCACGAAGCTGGTTATCTTCCCGTGCGCACCGTCTTGGGAGGGTATCTCAACCGCAATCGCTGCGATATGACCTTTCAATCCCAAGCGGATATTGGAGGTGCCGAGCGCCTGAACTTCAACGGTTGCCAGAAGGACGTGGAATTGATCAAGGTGCCTGCCGAACACACGTGGTTTTGGCAGCCGGATACCCCGAATGTTGTGTGGGACTTCCTTTCCACCAAGACACGCGTGTAGCCCTAGACGGTACTTTTTCAGGCCTCTAATCGATGCGCGGGATCTGCGTCGTGGCATCATCGGCCTGCGGCGGCACTGGCTGTTCTGGCTGCTCAGGCTGTTCGCCGGCTAGCTTCTTTTTGCGGAAGAATTGGACATAGACCAAAAGACCAATTCCTAGCACCAGCGCGAATGCGCCGAGCCCCGCCAAGATGCCCGCCCAAAAGCTGCTCTTGGTCAGTGAGGCGGTGTAGGCGGCACCGGCAAGCGCCTCATTGTTGTGGTCCTTGCCACCCGCAGATGCGTTGGGCACCGGCGCCGTGCTTCGGTTCTCAGATTTAGAGCCCTTAGATTTGCTGTCCTTAGCCTTGCTGCTCTTGGACTTCGGGGTGGATTTGCCCGCGGATTTCTGGCCAGAACTTCCGCCGGATTTGGATTGTGCAGCCTTAGAACCGCTGCGAGAGCCGCTGCTTGCCGATGCTCCCTTCGACGAGCCCCCACCCGATTTGCGCGACGCAGCACCAGAGCCGGCCCCAGAACCGTGGGCTTGGTTAGTCTTGCTCTGGCCAGAACCGCGAGCAGAGCCCTTGGTGGAGCCGGACTTCGACCCAGACTTGGAGCCTTGGTTGGACCCCTGCTTCGAACCAGAATTCTTGACTTCTTTCGAGCCTCCGGACTGGCCCTGTTTAGTTGGCTTATCGCCGGATTTATCCTTGGCGCCTTTGTCTTTCTTTTTATCGCCCTCGAGGAATTTTTGGCCTTCCTTCAGGGTATTTTCCAGCTCCTTATCCAGGCCCGCGATGGCCTTATCTACGCCTTTAATATCCTTGGCTAGCTGATTTGGGCGGGAGGTTCCGCCCGTAGGGACGCTGGCCTCAGCATCGTCGGATTCTTCGTAGTCGACACCGCACAGCTCCGCTGCATCCGCGTCATCGCCGACGAGGAATCCGGCATGCAAGTGGTGGCGGGAGCCATCGGGAAGCTCAAAAGTAAAGCTCACGGCGTAGGTGCCTGGCTTGGTAAAAGCGAAGGCAGGGTGGGCGTGGGACTTGCCGGGATAATCCCAGGCGGTGCCGTCCTCGGTATCCATCCGCACCTTGAGCTCGCCGATGCCCTCATTCTGGAACGCCACAATGCGGCCATCCTCGGGGCCAGATGCGATGGCCATGCTGAGCGTCGCGGTCTGCTTGGATCCGAGGTAGTCCTCGGAGAGTTCCTGAGTATTAAAACCTAGCCACGGAACATCCTCAATCTGGGTTTGCGGTAGCACCCATCCTTCCTCGGGCAGGGAAGGGACGTTGAGAGCTGAAATTGGCTGCTTGTTCTTCTCCGCTACCTCGACCACGAATTCTTCCGATTGGTATTCTTTGCGTTTTTGGTCATCTTTGACCACAAAGCTGATATCCCCGTTTTCATCCTTGAGCGCCATGTCTTGGTGGCCTTCGGTAATGCGGATAAAGTCCTCGGCGCTGCAGGCCTCTGCGGCATACGCGGAGGCCATAACGGAAGAGGGCAGACCCACACCGGTGAGGGTTCCCACGCTGAGGAACCCGGCGGCGCCTAGGGCAAGAGCGGTACGGCACAAGGGTTTCATGATTCGATGGTTTCCTTTCGTGGGGAGTTTTCGGAAGCGTCGGCTGGCACGCGAGGAGAAAAGTGGCCGGGTGTGCGGCGGGAGCGCAAGAAGGGATGCAGGGCCCAGACAATGAGGAAGAGGACGGTGAGCGTGAGCACGATGGTTGCGCCCGCGGGAAGATCGATGGCCCACGCCAAATAGATGCCGAAGAAGCTGCAGACGGCGCCGATGATGGCAGAGAGGAGCATCATTGTGGTCAGGTTGGCCGTGAGCAGGCGCGCCGTGGCTGCCGGGGTAATCAGCAGGGCGAGAACCAAAATATTGCCGATAGTGCTTACGGAAATGACCACCGCGGCGGTCACGCACAGGTAGAGGATGATATCCAGGGCGAAGACCGGCAGGCCCATGGCCCGGGCGGTCTCCCGGTCCAAGCAGGTGGCGTTTAGCTGCGGACCAAAGGCCACGACCACGGCTAGGACGACCAGGCAGACGCTTGCGGCGACGGTGATATCCGTGCGCGAAACGCCGGTCAGTGATCCGAAGAGGAAGCTGGTGAGCGAGGCGCTATAGCCATCCGTGCGCGAAATAATCACCATGCCCAAGGCAAAGGCGGCGGCGAAAAAGATGCCGATGATGGAATCCGCGCGCACGTGGTTGCGTTGTGAAAACGCGGCGATGAGCACCGCGACGACCGCACCGGCAACCGCCCCGCCCAGCAAGACCGAGGTCTGCAGCGCAAAGGCGATGGCCAGGCCTGGGAACACGGCGTGCGAGACGGCATCGCCAATAAAGGCCATGCCACGCAGCACCACATAACAGCCGATGACCCCGCACACGATGGCGGCGATGAGCGAAATGCCCACCGCCCTGGCGAGGAAATCGAGGTGGGGATTAGTCAAATCCCGCAAGAAATCGATAAATGAGATATCAATCACGCAGCTACTCCAATCGCAGCGAGCAACGGGGAAGAGGCACTGACACCAAACGCGCGGGTCCACGGATTTTTCTCGGCCAAAAGCTCATCGGCGGGACCATCTGCAATAACCGTGCGATTAAATAGCACTAGGCGCTTGCACGTGTGCGCCGCCTCAGACAGGTTATGGGTAGACATCACGATGGATTTCCCTTGCGCCGCAAGCTCGGCGAAAAGTTCTAATAGGGCTTCGGTATTCGGGGCGTCGAGCCCGGTAAAAGGTTCATCGAGTAGTAAGACTTCCGGCTGAATGGCCAGGGCGCGGGCGATCAATACGCGCTGGCGCTGGCCGCCGGAAAGCTCCTCGATGGGTCTGGAGGCAAATTCCTCCATATGTACCAAGCGCAGCGCCTCCGCGGCGGCCGCATGGTCCTTTTTCCCAGGGCGCTTAAACCACCCGATGAGCCCGGTGCGCCCGCTGAGCACGGTGCGGTACACGTTAATGGGAAAGCCCCATTCCACCTCGTGGCGCTGCGGAACATAGCCCACGGAGCCAGTGACGGTACACGTGCCAGAGGAAGGAATAAGCCCCAAAATGGCGCGCATCAGCGTGGTTTTGCCCGCACCATTGGGGCCTAAGAGCCCAATGAATTCACCGGTGCCTACCTCGAGATTGGCATCTTCAATAACGGTGCGGCCAGATAGTGCTACCTGCAATCCGCGCACCTGAATGCACGGCTTAGGCATGGCCATCGCCCCGCTTGCGGGATTTCACGAGCACGGCAACACCGGCGATCAGCACGATGATTCCGCCGCCGACCAAAACATAAACCCATACCGGGAGGGAAGAATCCTCGGTCGTGGCCTCTGCTGGGCTCCACTCCGCATCCTGGGCTGCCTGGATATCTGCGCCGTCGCCCACAGCGAAGGTCAGCACGCCGTCGGTACTAAACTCCTCGCCGTTTGTGGTTTCACCCTTAATCCGGATTCCCACCTGGTGGGTGCCCGGCTCCGTGAAAGTCCAGTTGGCGTGAGTGTGCGTATTGAGATCTACCCAGAACTCAGACTCGCTTTTTTCTGCCGTTGACCACAGCAGCTGGGGTGCCTCAAAGCCACCGTTTTGCAAAAAGAGGGAAAAATCCCCTGGGCCGGAGTGTCCGAGGAATTCCATAGTAACGCCGCGAGCGGCGTTATCGACAAGCGAAGGCGCCTGGGTATTCCACCCCAGCCACGGGACGCCGACCTGCTCAGTCTGCGGGACCACCCAGACATCCTCGCCGGATTGGGCACCGACGAAACTGAAATCTTCGGTATCCGGCAGCGTCTGCTGGGCCGCATCGCTGACCGAAAATACGAGGTCATCGAGGTGGCGCCACACCGGGGAGTCGCCCGCATCATCGCGGGCCAAAAGCTCGACATCGGAGCCGTCTAACAGCGTGCCGATATCAACGTGGCCGGCATCGATGACCTTTTCTTCGCCCTCTGGCGCAACGGTTTCATCCGCGCCAACCACTTGCGCGAGGTCGCCGGCCCAGGCGGGCGTTGCGGATAGGGCGAGGCCCGCAGTGACAATGCAGGCTGCCGTGCGAGTGGCCGCGCGGGTAACGGTACGAGAGGCAAGGTTAAGCATGGTTATCTCCATTCGAAGGATGTAGGCAACGCTGCAGCGAGTCAGCATTGAATTTCATGAGATCGATATAAGTAGGCACGGCATCATCAAGCGTGTCGCCGTAAATGGGGCACAGCTCCACGTTTTGCTGCGCGGCGGCTTCCTTCAGCGTGCTGGCGCTGGCTTGCTCCACCGGCTCCACAAAGACCGCAGGAAGGTGCAGGTTCTCCAGCGTCCGGCGCAGGGCAATGACCTCGCGTGGCGAAGGCTCAATGGCGGGATTAGGGGTAACAAACCCGGCCACCGAAAGGCCGTAGCCCTGCTCTAAGTAGGCATAACCGTGGTGGGTGGTGACCAAGTGCCGATTACTCTGCGGGATAGAAGAAATCGCGCGGTCCACATACTCGTCCAGCTCGCGCAATTCCGCGATATAAGACTCGGCACGGGCGCGGTAATCGGCGCCGTGCGACGGATCCGCATTCGCCATTTCTTCAGCAATGACATCGACATAGGCAATGGCATTGTCTACGTTGTGCCACAAGTGTGGATCCACTTCGCCGTGGATATGTTTGCCCAGGACTGCCTGGGGGAGCAGGTACGTATCCGCGCCGGGGGTGCCCAAGAAGCGATAAGCGGGATCCGGCGGAATGGGCTGCAGGACCGAGGAAGGGACCGCTACCGTGGTATGCGCGGGATCAAAATGCTGGTCTTGATCGCGTAAATCAATAGATCCCTCTGCCACATCAGCGGCAATATCCACGTGGCCGGAATCAATGACATCCATATCCTCCGGCGGGTTCACGCCTACCGCGACGGTGAGGTGCTCTACCTCCGTGCCATCGGCCTGAAAGCCAAGCTTATATATGCCCGGCTCAGAAAAACCCCACGAGACGTGCGTGTGCGCATTAGCCGGGAGGGTGACCGAATCATCGCCGGCGTCGATGCCATCGGCGCTATTAAATAGCACCTCCGGCGTGCCGAAGGTCGAGACCACGTAGGCAGCGACATCGCCTGGCCCCTCGGCAGAGACCATGCGGAAGTCGACGCCGGAGTTGCGCATTTCGGCGCCGCTGATGCGCAGGCCCAACCAGATGGCATCCAGGGAGACATCTTCTACCAGCGGCACGAGGGCGGCACCGCGGGTGGAGGCCGAGTCAGCGACCTCTACCACGGGCGCATCCGTGGATTCGTGCAAGGTATCTATCAGGGATTGCGGTTCCAGGAGGTATCCATTGCTCAAGGCAAGATCCGCATTGGCCACGTTGCGCACCGTGCGCAGCGTCGGCTCAAAGGTGTGCGGGTCCTTTCCGCTGGGGATAAGACCGGTGACCGAGGCATCCTCGCCTGCAACGTGGCGGGCCATATCCGCCAAAATCGGCGTCGTCGCCACCACGCTGAAGCGATCCGAGGTATCCACCGCTGCCGAGGTCGTGCAACCTGCCGCAAGGAGGGAGACGCTAAAGAGCGCCCCGACGGTCTGCAGCCCGCGCGGTACGAAACGGTAGTGGGGCACTGGCATTAATTCTTTGCCCTCGCGACAGCGAGCCGTGCGATGCCCAGACCAAGGAACAGCATGCCCAGTCCGAGCACGCCAATTCCGAGCGGCATGGTGGGGGTCCCAGTATTGGCGAGAGCCGCATTGCCACCCTTACCGGATGCGTTCGCACCGGAACCGCTGGTGCCATCCTGGCCAGCGCCGGAGCCATTAGAGCCCGCGCCGGCTGCGGCGCCAACACCACAGTCTCCGCCATCTGGGTTTACTTCCGCGCCCAGGTCAAAGTGGCCATTATCGAAGGAGCCCTCTGGCCTGCCACCGCCCACGACAAAGTGCAGCGTTGCCTGGCCGGCTACTTGCTTGCCGGCAGAGGTTTGGGCCACCTGGCGAATGGTGACGTCGTAGGTGCCCTGCTTTTCGAAGACCCAGTTGGGGTGCACGTGGGTATTGGGCGCGATATTGTAGCTACCTTCGACGGCACCGTTGGCGCCGCGGAACCATTCATCGCCGACGATCTTGCCCAGGCCACCCTGGCTGTAGACCATCATGGCACCAGGGCCCTTCATATCAACGAGCTCCCAAGTAACATCACCCGGAATGTGCTCGCGCATGGAAGGGCTCTGGGTATTCGCACCGAGCCACGGCACGCCATCGACCTGCGTAGAACCGATCATCCACGCTTGGCCGGCAGATACGGGACCAACATCTTCTGGCAGTTCTACGCCGGAATTATCGGAGAGGTAAAAAGTCGCGCCGTCGGCATCGCGCCACTGCGGTGGCGAGGCTGTATCGTCCTTAATCTGCGGGATAATTCCCGGCCGGCACTCTGGATCCGTGGATTGTCCATCGTTTGCAGCGTTGCCGCCTTGGCCACCCTCGGAATTGCCATGTCCAGCGTCATTGCCGGAGTTGTCTGCATCGCCAGCACCGCCCGCAGAGCGGTGAGCGGAGCCTGCACCGCCGCCTTCGCCCACCTGCCAGGTATAGGTCACTGCGTTACTGGTTTGTCCGTTGGAGGAGGCTTGGACGGTCATCTCGTACGTACCAGCCTCACTGAAAGCCCAGTTGACGTGGCGGTGTGCAGGACTCGGCTGGTTAATAACCTCGCCGCTGGTGAGCTCCATCGAACCGGAATTGGTCACGGCACCGACGTTGCCGAACCCAGAGGTTTCAAAGACATAGACCGAGCCCGGCCCAGAGATATTGGTGAACTCGAAGTCAACACTGGTAAAGCCACCATCGCGTGCCGGCTGCGTATCCCAGCCCGGCCAGATGATATTTGGGTCCTGGGTTTGGGGCAGGAAGTAGGTCGATTCGCCAATCTCGGGAACGCCCTCGGTGGCATCGGACCATGCGGATTCCACTACTTGGAGCAATACGTCATCGCCAGGGCGCTGGACGTGCGAACCGGTGACATCTTCCTGCATGGATAGGTGCAGCTGGCCATCCGGTGCCGTGACATAGAATGCGTCGATATGGCCAGAATCAAAGACCTCATCGAAGGCCAAGGCCGGTGAGGCTGGAACGAAAAACGCGATAAGGGCGGTAATCACCGCCGCGATGATGCGGCTGCCAGGCCGGTGGGCTCTGGTGCGCGAAATGGTGTTGGTATCCATGGTTGAATTTCCTTTAAAGCGCCTGGGGTGGGGTCCCCTGAGCAGTGGATTATTAGTTAGATGCGCCAGCCAAAGCGCTCACGAATGAGATCTTGGTTGTCGCGGAAGAAGTTGTAGAAGGCCTTGAAGGTGATGCCAAGAACCGCAGGCAAGACCAGGGTCCAAGGATTAAACGATGACCCTACGGGAGCTGACGGCTCGGACGGCTTGGACGGTTTCGAGGGCTTGGACGGCTTCTCGGAAGGTTTTTCCGATGAGGAATCGGATGGCGCAGCCGTAGAACAGGACTTCACCGCGTCATCACCAATGGCAAAGGTCAACGTCTGTGGCTCCGAGGCAAGTTCCTTGCCATCGGTGGTAGTTGCCGTATAGGTTGCCTCGAACGTGTAGATGCCCGGCTTGGTAAAAGCCCAGTGGGTATGCCTGTGCGATGCGAAGGTGGTCTCGATCGTGTGGTCGTTTTCGGCAGAATTGGCAAGGACGTCGTAACCGACACCCCTGGCCTTATCTATATATGCGCCCCACTCAGCGCCCTCTGGCGTGTGCGTGGGCTTAAGGTTCAAATTGACTTTGCCATTTTTCATCTTGGAGTAATCCAATTCTTCGGTGTTATACCCCGGCCAGATGATGGCTTGGTTCTGCGTTTGTGGCAGGTGGTAGAAGCGGTCACCGATGTTGCCAAGGAAATCGAATTTCTTATCACCCAGCTGCTGACCGCGAGGAGTAAGCGCGTTTTTGTGTACGCCAAGCACGACGTCATCCAACGAGCGGTCTACCGAGTTCTTATCAATTTGTCCTGTGTCATCGCGCAGGACGGTGCGGAAACCATCGTCCGTAGGAAGTGCCTTGATATCGACGTGCCCGCGGTCAAGTACCTGCTTTTCGCTGCAGCGCTGAGCTTCTTCGTCCTGTGGCGGTTGAAATGGTGCCGGCGTATCGCCGGGCGCGGGCGTATCGCCGGACTCAGGCTTTCCGCCTGGGGTAGCGGTGTTATCCTCTGCGCTGGTAGAAAGCTCGTCTTTTACTTCGTAGTTTTCATCGAGTTTGTAGGACTCGGTCAGCACCGTGCTTCCGTGGCCGGCCTGGACCGTGGAGTGCGGGAAGACGTTGATTTTGGCAGTGTAGTTTTCGGAGTACCTACCGTAGGTAAAAGTGGCTTCTCCGTGGCCCTTGGTAATCGCTGCTTCCACCGAAGTAGAGGATTCCTCGTCGTTCTTGTTTTTGTAGAGACCACCAGTCATCACGCCGCTGAAGTTTTTATCATCCATGTCGATGATAATTTTGGTTCCTTCTTCACCTTGTTTGCGCATCCGCACCGTATAGCCGGTTTCTTGCAGCGTTACCTCTTCGGTGGGTGCCAGCTGGCGCGGATTCTCGGCTTCTTCCCACTTCTCTTCGGTAGTAGAAGAATCGGTTTGGGAGGGGGAGCCCGGGGTAAATTCCACCTGCTGCGAAATCCAGCGCGGGGCATCGCCTTCTGGGGTAAAGACGGCCTGGATATTGGACGATTCTGGGCCCATGTACTCATCCCACTTGGCGTGGCCGTCGGTGACGGGCAGATCGGTGAGGAAATAGCCATCGATAAGCAGCGTAAGCGTGCCGGATGCCTTGTTCTTTGCATCGAAGGAAATGGTGGTGAGCTTATCGTCACCGTCTTTTTCCGGGTTCTGCTTTTTGTCCAGGCTCAGGCTGTAGCCAGCAGCGGCGGCATCACCGGAGGAGGAGCTATCAAAGCGCTCTTTGAGGCTTGGGGTCTTTTCATCCTTTGGCTTTTGCCCGCCCACTTGGTAGCTGGTGGTCTGCGGCTCACTAGCCACGAGTTGGCCATCCGCCGTGCGCGCGGTGGTGCGAAAGGTCAAGCGATAACGGCCGGGCTTGGTAAAGAGCGTGTAGTTGTGAGTGTGGCTACCACGTTCGAGAAAAGCAGAGTGTGGTGAGTTCTCGAACGAACCCAGCATGCGATTGAGATTAGTGCCGTCTTTATCGTCCTTATTGGTAAAAAGCTCCACGTCACCTGGGCCATCCACGCTCAACAGATCGAGGTAGGCGATGTTGTTGCGGAAATTTTCCACGGGAAGCCCCTTTGAACCGAATCCGATCCAGATGGGCTCTTGGTTAGCGGAGGCTTGGGACGGGGCAGTGTAGTACGTGGTGCCTGGGGCGCCGATGTAATCCTGCGTACCGTTTTGCGGCAGGGAATACATAAAGTTCTGGTGGCGCTTACCGTTCTCGTCTTCGCGGGTATAGCCTTTGCCAATCCAGGCAACGGTGTCATCGATGAGCGGCGGCGTTTGGCCGGGAAATTCGGATCGCAGCAGGAAGTTGTCGTTTTCCCAAAAACTCTTGGGAGAATCGACGTGGGTTTGGGTCGCGATGTGTTTGCCATCGTCTGGACCGGCGTAGGCGGTAGCCGGGGCAATCAGCGCGATCGTGCTGAATGCGGCGATGAAGCGGATACGAGGAGAAGCCACCAGCGCGTTACCTTTCTGCAGTTGTCAGTAGTTCACCTCGAAACTATAGAAAATGATTCCCAATACTGGATAATTTTTTGAAAACCGTCCCCTTTTACCAGTGTGTTTATAATGGAACTCGTTATCATCTACCCCTTTTTGCGTGTAATAAAGTAAATGGGGACGCACTTTTGGGTGGTAGGGTGAGGCGCTGGTTTGGGCTGGTGCGGACTGTGTCCTGTGGCTCCACTACGATGGTGGCCATGACTGAAGTTCGCGTTAGATTTTGCCCTTCTCCCACTGGTACCCCGCACGTTGGCATGGTGCGCACGGCCCTGTTTAACTGGGCCTATGCCCGCCACACCGGCGGAAAATTGATTTTCCGCATCGAAGATACCGATGCTGCCCGTGACTCGGAAGAGTCCTATCAGGCCATCATTGATTCCTTGACCTGGCTCGGATTGGGCTGGGACGAGGGTGTCAATGTGGGCGGCCCGCATGAACCGTACCGGCAGTCCCAGCGCATGGACATTTATAAAGATGTGCTCAATAAGCTTATCGATGCCGGACATGTCTACCCTGCCTACTCCACCGCGGAAGAGGTAGAAGAACGGCACAAGGCAGCCGGGCGCGATCCCAAGTTGGGCTATGACAACTACGACCGCGACCTGACGCAAGAGCAGATCGATGCCTTTGAGGCTGAAGGTCGCAAGCCCGTCTGGCGTCTGCGCATGCCAGACAAGGACTGGGCCTGGACCGACCTTGTGCGCGGCGAGATGTCCTTCAAATCTGAAACTCAGCCTGACTACGTGGTGGCGCGCTCCAACGGAGCTCCGCTATATACCCTGGTTAACCCGGTAGATGACGCGCTGATGCGCATTACCCACGTACTGCGCGGCGAGGATCTTCTCTCATCCACCCCGCGCCAGCTGGCCATGTATGACGTGCTGAAGGAAATCGGCATCGCGGAATTTACCCCGGAGTTTGGTCACCTTCCCTTCGTGATGGGCGAGGGGAAGAAGAAGCTGTCCAAACGTGACCCGCAGTCTAACCTCTTCAATCACCGCGATAACGGCATCATCCCAGAAGGCATGCTCAACTACTTGTCGCTGTTGGGTTGGTCCCTGTCGGCGGATAAGGACATCTTCAGCATGGATGAACTGATTGAGAACTTCGATGTCAATGATGTTCTGGGTAACCCCGCCCGCTTTGACCAGAAGAAGCTCGAGGCCATCAACGCCGATCATATTCGACTGCTCGAGCCGGAGGAGTTTGCCTTCCGCCTGCGCAATTACCTGACGGAGTACACGGACTTCCCAGCCGATTATGACGGCGAGAAATTCGCCTTCGCTGCGGACTTGGTGCAAACGCGCATTAAGACGCTTGCCGATGCCTATGGGCTACTCAGCTTCCTCATCACGCCCGATGCTGAGCTCACCCTGGATGAAAAGGCGGCCAAGAAGAACCTGAAGGACGATGCCGTCCAACCCCTCGAGGTAGGCATTGACACCCTTGAAGCGGTAGAGGAGTGGAAGACCGACGCTATCGAGGCAGCACTATCCAAAGCGCTCATTGAGGACCTAGAGCTAAAGCCGCGCAAGGCCTACGGCGCGCTGCGCGTCGCCATTTCCGGTGCCCAGGTTTCGCCGCCGCTCTTTGAGTCCATGGAGCTTCTGGGCAAAGAGTCCACCTTGGCGCGCCTGCGTGCCGCCCGCGAGGTAACTCCGTACGTTCCCGCGACCGAGTAAGGCTGGCGCCACCAGAACAATGGTGGGCACAGCCCGTTAAAGCGGCGGATGAACATCGAACTACACAGATGTTATCCGCCGCTTTATTTTAGCTCAAGAAAAATGCCTTAAAATGCCAGTTGCGCTGGCGATTTGGCACATTGGACAACGATCATTATAGTTATAACACGTTGCAGCGAGCAAGGGAGCGCCGCCGATACGGATGCGATTCCAAGCGAGTGAGCAAATGGCCTATGGTGTAATTGGCAACACAGCGGTTTCTGGTACCGCCATTCTAGGTTCGAGTCCTGGTAGGCCAGCAGTGAAAATGCTTTTAAAGCAGGCTCACTAGTTCTATGCCCCGTTCGTCTAGAGGCCTAGGACGCCGGCCTCTCACGCCGGTAACACGGGTTCGAATCCCGTACGGGGTACAAATAAAAAGATTCCTCCAGCCACTGCGGTTGGAGGAATTTTCCGTATGTGCGCTTGCGGCTTAATCGGGACCAAAGTGGGTCTTAACTGGGGGATTTACCGGCACGAATCCCCGTACTATCTGCTGATTTGTATTGTGTTTACCCATCGTTTACTGTTTAACGAGTCCGCAGCAAGCAAGCTTTAAGCAGCACAGCTTTTGAATTGCATGCTACGTGCGAACGAGCCCCGTTCGTCTAGCGGCCTAGGACGCCGGCCTCTCACGCCGGTAACACGGGTTCAAATCCCGTACGGGGTACATATTAATGGCTGCGAGCTTTAACGCTCGCAGCCTTTTCTTGTGGCATTTTCTTTCTGCGCTTCTCGGGGCTAGAGAATTAGATTAAGCGGCGTTTAAACGGCTCTCGCTGCGCCGCATTGGGAAAAGTGCGGCGCAGCGAGGGAGGCATCGGAAAGCGCCTGCTGTAGCTGCAGCCCGCCCTTTGCGCTCACGGGGTCAACGGGAATGGGGCTGGGTTGTGCTCCCCGTGAGCGCCAAGGGAAGGGGGGATGGGCCTGTCACTACAAAAAGAACGCCCAGAGAGCCTCTCAGGCTGCACTGGGCGTTGTTTGAAGGTGGGGAAGGCTATGCCATGACCTTCGTCTTCTTAATCGCCTTCTGGAGGCGCTTGTGATAGTTATCCATGGCGGGGCGCAAGAACAGGCCGAGGATAAGCGCCGGGATGGCGAAGAGGAGGAGCATGCCGAGCTCTCGGAGGATGTCGGCCTCATAAATGCCGGCGATGGCGCTGCGGAACGCGTCGATGCCGTAGGTGGCCGGCAGCCACGGACTGACATTTTGGAACCACTCCGGAAGAAGCGGCAGGGGATAGGCGCCGCCAGAACCGGAGACTTGGATAACCAAGAGCAGAACCGCGAGGGCCTTGCCCGCGCTATCGAATGTGATAACCAGTGAATATATTATCAACATAAACACCAGTGAGATTATCCACGAGGCAAAGAGCATCATGAATGGGTGCTCGGGCTCGATCTCCACGAAGAAAATCAGGCTGAGGACGGCGAAGGTGGCTTGGGCGATGCCGATGAGACCAAAGGTAAGGAAGCGGCCCAAGAAGACTTGGTTCCTAGTGAAGTGATCCTTCTTGTCGAGCTCTTCGTTCTTCTTCAAGTACTTGCGCTCGGCGTTGGTGTGCACCAGCACGCAGGCGAGCAGGGCGCCTACCCACAGCGAAAGCGTGAGGTAGAACGGCGTCATACCAACACCGAAAGAAGCAACATCGTAGATGGGCTGGCGGTCCACATTGACCGGCGAAGCGATCCGAGAGGCCAGAAGCTCGGGGTCATCGCCAATGAGATCGGCGAGCTGACTTAGGTCACCGCCGTCGCGGATCTCATCGATCTTTTGGCTGAGTTCGCCAAAGCGACCCGCCTGATGCTGCAAGGTACCGGATAGACTTGCGGTTAGATCGCGCGCCCGCACGAGGGCATCGTTGTCATTAGAGATGGTATTGCGGATGCCTGCGATATCGTGCTTGACCGCATCAACATCGTTGGCAACCGTGCCCACGCTATCTCCCAGAGCCGCTAGTTGTGGCTTCAGATTGGAGTTATAGGAGTTGCGGGCGTTTTCGACTGCCTGCTTGGCGCTGGCAATCGCAGCTTGCGTTTGTTGCTTGGACTCCTGGGAATTCCCGCCGTTTTCGATGTTATCGGCCGTAGAAGTCAAAGAATCGTGCAACGCATTGCTCTGGGCGATGCTGGCATCCAGCTGCCCCATCACGGCCGCATAACCTGCCGCTACAGGGCCTGGAAGATCGACCTTATCGGCTTCCTTCTGGATACTGTCCTTTACGCCCTGGAAGGCTGCGGTCTGCTGTCCCACGCGGTCCGCGGCAGTGCGGAAGGTTTGGGCGGTCTGCGCGGAGGTGGCGCTAGCATTGTTCAGCAATTCCTCGATTTGTGAGGATAGGACCTCGTAGCTCTGCGTCGTCGCGGCAAGGGACGCATCCAAGGAACCAGTGGACTCATCCAGCGTGGACTTTAGGATATCGATGGGTGACTCGCCGTTGTCATTGGTCGTGCTGGAAGCCTGGTTTCCCGCTTCATTCAGGATATTATTGGCTGCCTGGGTGAGCGGAATGGTGGAATCTACCAGGTTACTCAGCGCCATGACCGTGCCAGAGGCTGCATCGAGGCGCGACTGTACGGTATTGACTCGGTTGTGAACGTTATTGAGCGCGGCCTGGGTATCGCCCTCATCAAGGTACTGGTCCAGCGAGGAAATGACGCCAAGGCCCACATTGGACACAACGCGGGTGAAGGACTCGTCGATCTTCTCAATCACACCGGTAGCGCTGCGTTGAGTAATCGTGGTCGACAGCGCGTTCTTCTTCTCATTGGTATAGAGATTAAGTTTGCTTGGCTCGGTGCCTTCCACGTAGAAGGTGAGGAGGTTGGAGCTGAAATCCTTGGGCAAGACGATGCCAGCGTAGTACTCACCGGACTTGGTGCCCTCTACGGCATCATCGCTATTGGTAAGAACCCAGTTGATTTCGTCGTTGCGGCTGAGCTGGGATAAAACTTCATCGCCTAAATTGAGCTTGAGCGAAGCAAGGTCGCTTTGGTGACCCTCATCCTCACTGGCGACGGCGATTTTGAGTTGTTTGGTATTGGCAAATGGGTCCCAGCTGGCGAGCACGTTAAAGGTGGTAAATAGCAGCGGGATAATGGCGAGGCCGAAAATGATGACGGCGGTCATTACGTTGCCACGGATGGCCTTGAGGTCATCGCGGAGAATGGTCAGGATATTGTTCATGACTTATCTCCCTTTCCGGATTCTTCGCCGTCGACGGCGGGCTTATCTGTGGTATCGCCCTGCGATTGTGGGGTAGAAGATATTTCCGCGTGCTTATCTGACTGGACATCTTCTAGCCGATACTGATTGGGGTTTTGGCGTTGATGCTCTAGGTGCTGCTGGATTTCTTCATCGCTGAGATCCGCCAGGCGGTTATCGTGCGCAATACTTTGTTTTACGTATTCCAGCGAACAAATGACCGCGACCGCAATCAGCGCAACGAGGCACGCAATGCCGAAAAGGATCGCCTTCTGGTCCGGCATGAATCGGGAGCAAATCACGAGCGCGAGCACCAAGGCTACTCCGATGGCGATCGTGAGCTTCATCAACTGAGAATAATTCTTCCGAGCGGTCATCCACTTGGTATCCAAGCTCTTTTGGTATCCCTCGCGGTCCGCGGAGGCATACAGAAGATCGGTGAAGCGGTAGCGGCTGCCAATCAGGTGGACCTGCTCGTTGATAACGAGCCCGCCCTTGGCCAGCTCGTCATTGACCAGCATGGTGACGTTGGACAACCCGCGCCTTAAGAGAGTGCCCACGAGGTAGGCAACAACCGCCATGCCAGTCAGCGCGGCGATATCGCGGATGTAATGGGTGCCGTAGAATCCGCCCACCGTCTCGCGCATGGCATCGATGCCGTAAGTAAAGGGCAAGAAGGGATGGACGGCGCGGAAGAAGTCCGGCGTCATCTCGATGGGGTACAGGCCCGATGCCCCGGGAATCTGAATGAAGGCCAAGACCACCGCTATGCCGCGGCCCACGTGGCCGAATGTTGAGACGAGGCCATAGGTAATGCTGAGGTAGCACAGGCTGATAAATACAGAGGTAAGGACATAAGCGGTGGCGCTGACGTGCTCAACGCCGATGACTAAGTTACCGATGGAAACGATAAGTGCCTGCGCAATGGCGAAAAAGCCGAGGAGCAAGAAGCGCGAGAAGTACGCCTTATTGATGGTTAGATCCCGGCGGCCCTGCGGGTCAACCTCGGCGCGGAAAATGATCAGGAGCATGAAGGCACCGATCCACAGCGTGAGGTTGATAAACAGCGAGGACATGCCGGAGCCGTAGTGCGTGACAGGGAATACTGCATGGCTTTCCATCTCTGCGGGCGAGGAGAGGAAGGAAGACACGTGGTCTGTATCAAGACCGTTGACGGACTTCAGCACGGTGTTGTTATTGGCTGTGTTGCTCAAGGCAATAACATCGGTGCGTGCGGAACGAAGACCTTCCTCAACGCGATCCAGATCAACCGAGAAGCGCTTTACCACTTCTTGGGCGTGGGTCAACTGCCCGTCGACGCCCCCGAGAAGCCCGTCCGTTTGCCCAACCAGAGCCTTTTGGCTGTTGAGGGAGGCAGATAGGCGCCCAGCAGTAGCGGAGACATTAGAAAGTGCAGAATTCAGCTTAGGTAGGCCGTTGGCCACGTCATCGCGCAGTCCGTGGGAATCATCGCGGGCCTGGGAGGCCATGGAATTGAGCAATTCCGAGGTCTTATTCAGCGAATCAAGGGTGGCGTTGGTATCGCTATTAAGGGAATCCAGCTCTCCTAATACCGCGCGGTTTTGATTGTTGCGGTCACGCAGATCAGAAACCGACTGGTTGATCTGCTGCGATATCTCTGGGGGAAGGGCTGGCAGGGCAGCGACACCGGCTAATTGGTCGATGGCTTTATCAGCCTGACCAAGGATGCCTTGGGCGCCGTCGGTGGCGGCATCGACGCGGTTGAGAGCGCCGTTTAACCGGCCGGTGACAGAACCGATATTGGCATTGGCGTTTGCGGTGCCATCGGCAAGCGCAGTCGTGCCTTGGATATAGGCGGCGGTGGCATCGTCGGCGAAGGAAGTAACTTCCTTTTGCACCTCGTCGGTCAAGGAGGTGACCTGATTTAAGGCCTGCTGCGCGTCATCAATCGTGGTCTGCACGGAGCCTAGCGCCGTGCGCGCCTGTGCGATGGTGGGACGAGCATCATCGATAGTGGCGTTGACATCCGCCAAGGAATTGCGCGAATTAGCCACAGTATCGGCGGTCTCTGAGAAGGAATTCGCGGTATTGCCCGCGGTGCTATTGATCCTATCGCTGAGGTCGCCGCCAGAGTTTCTCAACTCGGTGGAAACCGATTTCGCGACGTTTTCATTAAAGGTTGCGCTAATCGTGGTTTCGAGGGTAGAAGAACCAGTGTCAGTGACCTTGGGGGCGATGGCATTGATTTTTTCATTGACCTGATACTCCAAGGTGGGCTGAGAGTACGTGCCTTGGAACAGGCTGACAAAGTCGGAAGAAAAATCCTCCGGCACAATGATGGATGCAAAAACATCGCCGGATTTCACGGCGTGCTCGGCTTCGCCGCGGTCCATAAACTGCCAGCCGAGCTTGTCGTTGTTGTGCAGCTTTTCCATCATCTGCCCGCCGACGTCAATATCGCCGGTGAGATCTGACGAGGCACCCTTGTCCTCGTTCACCACGGCTACCTTGAGGTGCTCGGTATTGCCGTAAGGATCCCAAAAACCGGAGACGTTGACCCAAGAATATAAGGCAGGGGTAACCATCAATCCGATGAGAATTACCCAGACTTGCGGCGTCCGCCACAGGCGGACGAAGTCTTGGAGAAAAAGCTTCCAACTAGTAATCACTCGAAAGACCGTAGCACCGAAACGGTGTTAACTAATAGTCAAGCAGGCAGTTTCCGTGAAATTGACAGCTTCGTCACCCCTGGGCCATCGCGCACCGCACAGGAATGTGGCTAGGGTTAATAAAAGGTTAACTCACGCCGGTCCATTGCATAGAAAAGCGCCGCGATAATCTATGCATCATAGCGGTGGATTATCGCGGCGTTAGGGCGCTGCAGGGCGCTTACTGGCGAGGCTTAGTGCTCGTCGTAGTGGTCACCGTGAGCGGCGTGGCGGTGACCGTCGTGGATGTAGTCAACGTGGTCGCCGTGAGGGACAGCAACGTGGCCGCAACCCTCGCCGTGGGTGTGGTCGCTGTGCGTTTCGGCCTCAATGTGCTCGTTGGTCTCGCACTCGTCCCAGTGGCCTTCGTGCTCGCGGTGGATGTGGCCATCGTGTACGAAGTCGGTGTGATCCTCGTGCGGGAAAGCGACGTGGCCGCAGCCTTCGCCGTGGGTGTGCTCGTGTTCAGTGTGGGTAGCGTGAGTCATAATCATGAATCCTTTCTGTGCCTTAGGTCAAGGAGTGACCTTCTCGTTTTCACTCTGTTTTCATTAAATCATGTTTTCAGTTCGGTTTCAATAGCGTGCCGGAAATTTTCGATATTTTTCAATAGGCCACGGCGGGGTTGGGTATACAGGGGTAAGACGCGATTAAAGCCCTGAGCCGGTGGGAGGTCCAGGGCATTGGTGGGGAGTTGGGGAAGTTAGAGCAGCTCTGAAAGTTCTTGGGCGGCGGAGGTGAGCAGGTGGGCGTATTTCTTGGCGGGCGAGGGGCGGAACCGCTCAGCGGAACCGGAGATGGATAACGCTGCGCGAAAAACGCCGGAAGAATCGAAGACGGGAGCGGAAATGGAGGCTAGGCCCGCTTCGCGTTCTTCGATGGATTCTGCATAGCCTTGGCGGCGGGCGGCTTCTACATCGGCGGAGCTGAATTGCGCGGCGTCGAGGGGGAAGTCTACGAAGCCGGCGATGATGCGTGCTGCAGAGCCGGAGGTTAGTGGTAGCTGTCTCCCCACCGGAACCACGTTGTGTAGGCCGGACTTGGGCTCGCGGGTGGCAATGCAGGTGCGGGTGGTTCCCGTGAATTCATAGAGCTGAATGGACTCACCGGTACGGTTGAGGAGTTGGTCCATGATGGGGCCTGCGACTTCTAAGATGTGATCGCGGTTGCCGGGAAGCGCGGGACCGGCCTTCCACTTTCCTTCAGGGGTACGCACGAGGATGCGGTGTGCCTCTAACGCGGTGGCTAGCCTGTGTGTCGTTGCTCGAGGTAGTCCCGTGGTTTCGCATAACTCATTAAGGGTCGATGGATGGTTTGCCGCGGCCATCATGATGGCCATTGCACGATCTAGTACCTTAATGCCGGAAACTGCGCTATACTCTCCCATATAATGAAATCTACGTCCCAAATTATGAGATTTCAAGTGTGGAGTGATGTTTATGAACCAGAAGCTGACCTTGGCAGAAAAAGTATGGCGTGACCACGTTGTCCAGCAGGGCGACGCGGGCGCACCAGACCTTATCTATATTGACTTTCAACTTTTGCACGAAGTTACCAGCCCGCAGGCCTTCGATGGGCTGCGCTTGCAAGGTCGCACAATGCGACACCCAGAATTGCACCTGGCCACCGAGGACCACAACGTGCCGACGGAGGGTATTAAATCCGGCAACCTCTTAGAGATTAAAGATGAGGTATCGCGCACCCAGGTTTCTACCCTGCGTAAGAACTGCGAAGAATTTGGCGTGCGGTTGCACTTAATGGGTGATGAGCAGCAGGGCATCGTGCATACCGTTGGCCCACAGCTGGGCATTACCCAGCCCGGCATGACTATTGTGTGCGGCGATTCGCATACCTCGACCCACGGTGCATTCGGCTCCATTGCCATGGGCATTGGTACCTCGGAGGTAGAGCACGTCATGGCCACCCAGACGCTATCTTTGAAGCCATTTAAGACGATGGCCATCGAAGTCACCGGCGAATTGCAGGAAGGTGTCTCCGCAAAGGACCTTATTCTGGCCATCATCGCCAAGATTGGCACCGGCGGCGGCCAAGGCTACATCATCGAATATCGCGGTGAAGCTATCCGCAAGATGTCCATGGAGGCCCGCATGACCATCTGCAATATGTCCATCGAGGCCGGTGCGCGTGCCGGTATGGTCGCACCCGATGAAACGACGTTTGAGTACGTCAAGGGTCGCGAGTTCGCCCCAAAGGGCGCCGACTGGGATAAAGCGGTGGATTACTGGAAGACGCTGCCTACTGACGATGGCGCCGAATTCGATCGCGTCGTAGAAATCGACGGATCAGCCCTGACGCCATTCGTCACGTGGGGAACGAACCCGGGCCAAGGCTTGCCGCTGGGCGAAACCGTACCGGATCCGGAAGACTGCGGCGATGATAATTCCAAGGCCACGGTGAAAAAAGCCTTGGAGTACATGGACCTGCAACCAGGAACCCCACTGCGCGATATCAAGATCGACACCGTCTTCGTAGGATCGTGCACCAATGCCCGCATCGAGGACCTGCGCGCCGCAGCTGAGGTGGTCAAGGGCCGCACCATCGACGCCAATACGCGCATGATCGTGGTTCCTTCCTCCGCGGTGGTCAAGGCTGATGCAGAAAAGGAGGGCCTTGACCAGATTTTCCGGGAATTCGGTGCAGAGTGGCGCACGGCGGGTTGTTCCATGTGCCTGGGCATGAACCCTGACCAACTGAAGCCAGGGGAGCGGTCCGCATCCACGTCCAACCGTAACTTTGAAGGCCGACAGGGCCCTGGCGGGCGAACCCACCTCGTTTCCCCACAGGTTGCCGCCGCTACCGCCGTCACCGGATACCTGTCCAGCCCGGCTGACCTGAAATAAGCACGCGAGAAAGGTTGAAATAATGGAGAAATTTATCACCCATACCGGTACGGGAGTCCCGCTGCGGGCGTCCAACGTGGATACGGACCAAATCATTCCCGCGCGCTACCTCAAATCGGTCAAGCGCACAGGCTTTGCGGAAGGCCTGTTTTCCAACTGGCGCTCTGATTCCACCTTCGTACTTAACCAAGAGCAGTTCAAAGACGGCTCCGTCCTCTTTGCCGGCCGCGACTTCGGTACCGGTTCCTCCCGAGAGCACGCAGTATGGGCCTTGCGCGAATACGGCTTCAAGGCTGTCTTCTCCTCCCGCTTTGCGGATATCTTCCGCGGCAACTCAGGAAAGTCTGGTCTGCTTACCGGGCTGATGGAACAAGAAGACATCGAGCTTATTTGGAAGCAGTTGGAAGCCGGGGAAACCCAAGTCACGGTCGATCTGGAGGCACGCACCGTTCAGGTTGGTGAAAACACCTACTCATTCGACATTGATGACTACACGCGCTGGCGCCTGATGGAAGGCCTCGATGACATCGGCATCACCTTGCGCAATGAAGAGGCCATCACGAGTTTCGAGAACTCTCGCGCCAGCTTCAAGCCCGCGGTGCACGCGGAATAATCCAGCAGGTGCGCCCCATACTTTGGCGGGGGCGCACACCACCGCACCCGTGAACTGGGGTAGCGGTGGGGCAATGGACGAGTGACAAATATCAGCGGCGAAAGCGTAAAGCCGGGTTTATCCATTATGCTCTGAGGTATGACTTCGCCTTATTCTGGGTCACGCGACCATGATGGATACAATCACTACTCCCAACAGCCCTACTCAGGTGGGAAACCAGGGAATTTTAGTGAGCCATCCGCTACAGGCGGCATCGATGCCGTCAGCATTTTTGGCGATAGTTTCCGCTATTTCGGCCGCAATTGGGTGCAGTGGCTTTTTGCCCCATTAGTGCAAATGGTCGTCCTTTTCGTCGCATACCTCATCATCGCCGTAGTCCTTGCCGCCGGTGGCGGCTCCATTTCCATCGAGGCGTCGACCGAGACAGCCGTCTTGGACGGTTCCCTCGGCGTACTGGGCCTGCTATTACTCGCCCTCGCGGTAATTGCCCTGTTAATTGTCTATCTGTGGGCAAATGCAATCTGGTACCAAGCCGCTAACAAGCAGGTCAATGGCCAGGATTTGATGTTCGGGGATTTCTTCACGTTCAAAGGCATGGGCGGCATCATGCTGGCCTACCTCGTCACCAGCGTGGTCATCGGCATCGGCTTAGTCCTGCTGGTAATTCCCGGACTTTTCGCCCTGTTCTTCTGGTGGTGGGTCCCAGCCGTCAAGGCAGCGCGCCCAGACCTAGGCTTGGGTGACTGCTTTAAGCTTTCCACGGATATCGCAAAGAGGAACATCGGCACCACCTTGCTGGTCGGTATCGCGCTCATCATCCTCTACATGGCGCTGGGCTCAACCGTGGTGGGTGTTGTCGTGCTGCCGGGGCTCATGGCCTTAGCCCCCACCCTCTTCGTGCGCCGCAACCTCGGCATGCGCGGCTAGGGGCTAGGGGCTCGCGCGGCCCGAGCTATTTAGCGCACCGGCAGGGGGCTGGGAAGATAATCGGCGCCGGTTAATTCACCATTATTGAAGGACAAGACCCACACCGAGGCCTTTTTAAACTTCAATTCGTCCTGCGGCTTCTTGAGGAATTGCGGCGCTAAATCCTCGATGATGCCGGGGATGGTCTGGCCCTGGCTGATAATGACTGGTACCCCGCCGTCTTCTACAACGCGGCGGAAAGCCTTCTTGGCGGCCGCCGGGTTCTTTTCCCACGCCTCGTCGCCAAAGTCTTTATTAATGGCAATGTCTTTACCCAGTTCATCGGCAAGCGGCGCGGCGGTTTGCTGGCACCGATGCGGGCGAGCGGAATAGATCGCGGTGGGATGGAAGGCGGCCAGCATGGGCACGAGCATTTCTGCTTGGCGGCGCCCCTTCTTATCCAAAGGCCGCAGGTTGTCATCGCCCTCCCACTTCTTACGGTCATGGGCGTGGGCGTGGCGAACGTACAAGACGCGCGTTGTGGGGGCGAGCTGCAGTCGCTTTTGTGCCTTGGCGACGACGTCGTTGTCCACGTCATAGGACAAAAGCTGCTGTGCTTGGTCAATGGGGACCCAACGCAGCTCATCGGTCTCATCATTGGGGGTATAGGTGCCGCTGAGGTAGAACGCCGCCCAGTAATAGACCACCTTGGTGCGCCCCTGCACGGGGTAGGTGACCTTGCCAATCAACTTGCCCAGGCGCACGTGAAAACCGGTTTCTTCCTCAATTTCGCGGGCCGCGGTGGTGGGCAGAGATTCGCCTGGGTCCACCTTTCCCTTGGGCAGGGACCAATCGTCATAATGTGGGCGGTGGATGAGTGCGATTTCAGGGTTCGCGGCGTCGCCGCGCCAAACTACTGCGCCGGCGGCAAGGGTAGTGCGGGGAAATTCTTTGGCGGGATCCACCGGAATTTCTTGGTGCCGGCCGGAAATGAATTTTTCGGACTTTTTATCTTTATCGGTCTCGTGCATCTTCTTCGCGCTCGGCATAGCTTTTCGTGCCTTTCTTCGGTGAGTTAAAAATCGGCATTAACCTCATAATCATTGTTCCACGCGGGAGATCCCTGCCGCATCCTTGCCACGCCCAGAGTGATAAATGCCTTAAGGTGGAAATAATAGGAAAAACGTTTGGAGGAAGCCATGGTAAATGTAGCGGTGATGGGTGCCGGTTCCTGGGGCACCACCCTGGCCAAGGTATTCGCGGACGCAGGAAATGATGTCACCCTGTGGGCACGACGGACCGAATTGGCGGACGCGATTAATAAAACGCACACCAACCCGGATTATTTGCCGGATATTCACCTTCCCGCGGCGCTGCGCGCCACACACGACGAAGCAGAGGCGCTTTCCGGCGCGGATATCGTGGTCTTCGGCGTGCCATCGCAGTCTCTGCGCGCCAACGTGGAACGGTGGGCGCCCGCACTGCCTGAGGATTCCACGCTGGTTTCCATTTCCAAGGGTGTAGAAACAAGCACGCTCAAGCGCATGAGTGAAGTTATCGTGGATGCAGCCGGCGTGGATCCGCAGCGCGTGGCGGTGCTATCTGGACCCAACCTGGCTAAAGAAGTAGCGCAGGGGCAGGTTGCGGCTACGGTCATCGCCTGCACTGACGAAGAGCGCGCCAAGGCAGTACAGGCGGCCATCGCCGCACCCTACTTGCGGCCCTACACAAATACCGATGTCATCGGCGCTGAAATCGGTGGTGCTTGCAAAAACGTCATCGCCTTGGCCTGCGGCATGGCCTCAGGCAAGGGGCTGGGCAATAACACCATGGCCACGATGATCACCCGCGGCCTAGCGGAAATTACCCGCCTTGGCACGGCATTGGGCGCGGAGCCTTTCACTTTTTCCGGCTTGGCGGGTTTGGGCGATTTGGTGGCCACGTGTAACTCCACGCTCTCGCGCAATAGAACCTTCGGTTATCGCCTCGGTCAAGGTGGTAGCCTTGAAGAAGCGAAGGCGGCCACCAATGGCCAAGTGGCAGAGGGTGTGTTTTCTTCGGATTCCATCTTCCGCTTGGCCCAGCAGGCTGGGGTAGAGATGCCCATTACGGAAGCCGTCTACGGTGTGTGCCATCAGGGAATGGCGGTAGACGATATGATTATCGCCCTTATGGGTCGCTCCAAGAAGTCGGAGTAGCAGAAAGGTAAAATTATCGCCCATGACTGAAAAGACCCGCGTGGCCGTCCTTTACGGTGGCCGCAGTACCGAGCACTCCGTGTCCTGCGTATCTGCAGGCGCAATTATGAAGCACCTCGATCCGGAAAAATTCGAGGTGGTGCCCATCGGCATTACGCGCGAGGGCACGTGGACGCCGGGCGATACCGAGGGGCTAGAAATCGTCGATGGCGTCATGCCTGAGGTCAAGCGCGGCACGGAATTGGCGCTTTCTGCGGATCCTTCGCGCAAGGGCGAAATCCGCACGATTAGTAATGGATCGCTGTATGCCCAGGTCGACGTTATCTTTCCTATTCTCCATGGACCTTATGGCGAAGACGGCACCATGCAGGGGCTTTTTGAGCTCTCCGGCATCCCTTATGTGGGCCCTGGTGTATTGGCGTCCTCGGTGGGAATGGACAAGGAATTTACTAAGAAGATTCTATCCGCAGCGGGCCTGCCAGTGGCACCAGAGGTTATTGTCCAAGGGCGAACGGAATTAACCGCAGAGGAAAAAGACAGCCTCGGCCTGCCGGTCTTCGTCAAACCCGCCCGCGGGGGCTCTTCAATTGGAGTATCCAAGGTGAGCGACTGGGCAGAATTCCCAGAAGCTGTACGCATTGCCCTGGAAGACGATGCCAAGATTTTGGTCGAGCCAGAGATCGTCGGCCGCGAGGTGGAAGTCGGCGTCCTGCAATACCCGGATGGCGAGCTGATTGCCTCAGTGCCGGCCCTGCTCAAGGGCATAGATGATTCCGATGAGGGCTTCTATGGTTTTGAGACCAAGTACCTAGATAACGTGGTCACGGCCCAGATTCCCGCGCCTTTCCCAGAAGAACTCACGGCGCAATTGCGCGAAATGGCGATTCGGGCCTTTAGGGCGCTCAACTGCGCAGGCCTGTCCCGCGTGGATTTCTTCGTCACCGAAGAAGGCCTGTACATCAATGAGGTAAACACCCTGCCGGGATTTACGCCGATTTCCATGTACCCGCAGGTGTTGGCGGCCTCTGGCGTGGATTATCCCACGCTGCTTGAGGTCCTCATTGCCCGCGCCCAAGTCCGTACCGCGTAAAGCCCGTACCGCGTAACGTCGCGGTACGGCAGTCACGCTGGTTTTACCTTTCTGGAATGTGCTCCGCGGTGATATCGCTGAGGGCCACCAATGCTGCCTGCGCGGAATCCTGCGGGGCGTGCAGCGCCAGGTAATTCTCGCGGCCTAGCGCAAACCAGGTTCCCGCAGTCGTGCCTTGCGCCAAGGTCGTATCCTCAAACCAGGCGATATCGTTGACCTGCTGGAGCTGCACGCCCGCCTCGTAGTTTTCTGGCTGGGCGACGCCACAGCGCGCGACGATATCCTCGTACCCCTCAGAGCTCCACACGTAGGTGTCCTCATCGTCTACATCGCGGCGGTGGTAGCCATCAGCAATCTCATCCGGTAATGCCTTTTCTACCGCGGCGCAGCGGTCATTTTTTGCCGGTTTCAGATTGCGCAATGGGGCAGGGTGGGTCTCCGCTGGCTTATTCTCCAAGGTGGCAACGGCCTCGTTGAGGTCCTGCGGTTTTTCGTCATTAAAGGTCGTTACTGCCACGACGGGAAAGCGCTGGGTCGAGTACCAGGTAGAGAGGTTGGAGCCAGAGGTCGCATCCTTGACCTTGAACCACTGCTCACCGTCGATATCTTGCGTGGTGGAGTAATCGGTGTACTGGAAAGGCATGGCAACACCGCAGCGCGCCGTCACCTTTTCTTGGGAACTGGCGGCCCAGGCGGCAACGCCAGCGGGGACGGGTTCTGCAATATCGGCGCGCGGTTGGCCCATGGCTTCATCGGGAAGCGCATGCACAAAGTCCGTGCATGCCTGCGAATCGGCCTCCGGGGAATCGACCGGGGAGACCGCCACGGGGGCCTTGGCCGTGTTTGTGAATACGTATTTCGCGCCGAAAAGGACCGCTAAAACCATCACTATGGACAACCCAAGTGAAATGAAGATCGCGGTGCGGTTAAATTGGGATGTCATAGGGGCTCATTTTATCGAAAGGACGCCGGTGAACTTAAGTCAGACTCTCGCAGACGTGGGGGAGCAGGCGGTGATTCGAGAAATTACCGCGGCTGCCCCCAGCAGCTTGAATGGCGATGATGCTGCTGTGCTTTTCGGGGCACCGCCTAATTCACGCACAGTGGCCTCTACCGATTTGATGGTAGATGGCCGGCACTTCTTGCGGGAATGGTCCACCCCGCGCGAAATTGGCAAGAAGGCCATCCTGCGCAACTTCGCCGATATTGAAGCCATGGGAGCGCGCCCAGTGGCGGCGCTTTTAGCCATCGCCGCACCGGGGGATACGCCGGTGAGTTTTGTCAGGGGTGTGGCCAGGGGCATCGCCGAGCATTGCTCTTTCTACAACGCTGAGCTGGTGGGCGGAGATATTACGAAATCAGACTTGCTGGTCATCAACATCACTGCCATTGGCTTTCTGGGCGGCAGCCGGGCCGCGTTGACCCTTGATGCGGCGCGCGCGGGCCAGAAGGTCGTGGCCCACGGAGCGATTGGCCACGCCGCGGCCGGCTTGTCCTTGCTGCAGCGCTTTGGCCGCGATCTGCCGGCAGAGCATGCGGATTTATACCCGCTTATTGATGCCCAATGCGCCCCGTGGCTCAGCCCCGGCCGCGGTGTTATCGCCCGCGCCGCCGAGGTTACGGCCATGACCGATAATTCCGATGGCCTCATCCAAGACTGTGGGACCATGGCGCAGCGCTCTGGTGTACACATTGATTTGGATGCTGATGCCATCCAGCCCGATCCACTCCTGCACGCCGCGGCCGCCGTCCTCGAATGCGATCCGTGGGAGTGGATCCTTGCCGGCGGCGAGGACCATACCCTGATCGGAACTACCGCAAAGCAAGCGCCTTCAGGTTTCCGGGAAATCGGCACCGTCTCGCGCGGCAGCGGCGTTACGGTGGGCGGTAAACAACCCCGTTATGCAGAAGGGTGGGCAGGATTTTAGATATGCACCCGACTTACCATCCCTCGTGGGAACCGGTTCTCGCGCCGGTGCTGGAGCAGCAGTGGCCACGTATTTCTCATGCGCTGGACAACCAGGATTACCTGCCGCCGGCAGAAGACGTGTGCAGGGCATTGCAGATGCCGCTTGACGATGTCCGCGTGCTCATCGTTGGCCAAGACCCCTATCCCACCCCGGGCCACGCGATGGGGATGGCCTTTTCCACCAAGCCGGGGGTCAAGCCCCCGAGGTCCTTGGTCAATATTTACCGCGAGCTGTATGACGATGTGGGCGTTCGCGGGCGTGAGGACGGCGATCTAAGCGCCTGGGCCGACCAGGGAGTCTTGCTCCTTAACAGGGTGCTGACCGTGGCACCGGGCCAGGCGGGTTCGCACCGGCGTATTGGCTGGGAAGAGGTGACCGAGGCCGCCATCCGCGCCCTCAACCGCACCCCGATGGTCGCGATTTTATGGGGCCGCGATGCCCAATCCTGCGAGCGCTTCCTTCCCGATGTTCCCTGCATTACCTCCCCGCACCCTTCGCCGCTTTCAGCCAGCCGCGGGTTCTTTGGCTCCCGCCCATTTTCCCGGGCAAACGCCCATTTGCGGGACCAAGGCGCGCGGGAGATAGCGTGGGACTTGTAAACTATTGCGCATGTCATATCCCAGCACGCTGGACGCTCACGGATTGCGCAATTGGGCGCACCGCGCTGTAGGCGAGCTTTCCCATCGGCGCGCCGAAATTAACGCGCTCAACGTCTTCCCAGTGCCGGATTCAGATACCGGCTCGAATATGGCGCACACCATGGAAGCCGCCGTCGCCGAGGTGGAAAAGGCCGACGGCGACATTGCGGCTGCGCTAGCCATGGGGGCCGTGCGCGGGGCACGGGGAAATTCCGGGATGGTGCTCTCGCAGGTCCTGCGCGGAGTAGCGGAGGCCACCGTGGATTCCACCATCGATGGCGCCATCTTTGCAGCTTCGCTTATGCATGCGGTAGAGCTCGTGGACCGCGCGATTGCGGAACCGGTGGAAGGAACGGTTATTACCGTACTGCGATGCGCCGCAGAAACAGCGGAAAGCACCGCGCGGCAACCTAATTCCAGTTTTCACGGCGTCGTAGCGGATACTATTTCCGCCGCCCGCACAGCGCTAGCGGAAACACCCTCACAGCTGCCAGAGTTGCGCGCGGCTGGGGTGGTAGATGCTGGCGGTGCCGGCCTGGTCATCCTTTTAGAAACCCTCCTTGCAGAAATCGAGGGCACGACCAGCCACTCGCCCGAATCCATGCCGGAGACAGTCACCGAACTTGAGGTGGTCTTCTTTTTCGAAGGCGATAGCGCGGTACTGAAGGAGAAGATTGCTCCCTTGGGCACGAGCTTGGTCATCGCGCAGGCAGGCGAAGATAGCGCCTCCATCCACATCCATTCCACCCAGGCCGGTGCGGTCATCGAAACCGCCTTTGCCGCTGGATCGGTCAGCAACCTGCGCCTAGAGGCCCTTCCGGAAGCCCCTGCTCAGCGAGAAAACACTGACGAAGGTCATACGCGCACCGTCTACGCTGCGGCGCCCGCCGGCCCCATGGCCGAGCTTGTGCAGTCCGCCGGGGTTACGGTGGTCGAACCAGGAGAAACCATCCACGCGGCGGGCGAGGACATCGTTTTATCCAGCGGGCTAGAAGAACACGCAACTGCAGCGCATACCGTGGAGATTTCTTCCCTTGCGGCGGGGCTAGCCGCCATCTCCGTCTATGAGCCGGATAATGCGGATACCGCCGCGGTCGTAGAATCCATGCGTGATGCGGCGCAGTCGATGCGGGTGGCGCACCCAGCAGAAGAATCTGAATTAGCCATCGCGCAGATGTGCCGCCAGCTGCTTGCTGCGGGCGGGGAACAGGTCACGGTCATTAGCCCGCTTAACATCTCGCAAGAAGAATTGGCGGCAGAGCTCGGCGTCGATGTGGTGGCCTTGCAGGTGCCGGATATTCCCACCGAGATTGGGGTGGAATAGCGATGCTTGGCTGGCAGGATGACCGCCCTCTGACCGAGGTACTGGATAAAAAAGACGCCACGAAGATCACCAAAGCGTTGGGATATAAGACCTGCGGGGAACTCTTAGCGCACTATCCGCGCGATTACATTCGCCATAATCAAGACGTGGGGCTTGGCGATGCCGCCGAGGGCGATATCGTCACCGTCACCGGAACCGTAACGGGAATAACAACCCGCGATACGGGCAAGACGACTATCATCAACGTCCAACTCGATGGCCATATCATCGCCACGTTCTTTAACGCCATGTACGTCTTGCGCATGCTCCACCGCGGGCAGCGGGTGATGATGAGCGGGAAATTAAAATACTTCCGTCAACAGCCCCAGCTACAGCAGCCGGATTTCGTAGAAATCGATGCCTTCGGGCGCCCAGACGGGGAACTCGCCGCCTACCGCGAACAGGCGCCAGCGACGGGAAAGAAAAAGCCGCAGAAGGCAACCGGATCCCTGCGCAACCTATCCCAATTCGGCCGACTCGATAAATTATTGCTCGAGAGGGAATGGATACCGGTATACCCCGCCACGGCAAAGATCACCTCGTGGTACCTCATGGGGGCCATCCACTACGTGCTCTCGCACACCCCAACCATCCGGGAACCTTTAGATCAGCAGATGATTATCAGCCTGGACCAAGCGGTGCGCGAAATCCATGAGCCCGGCGCGGCTGGCCCACAGCGCGCGATCCAGCGCCTCAAGTACAACGAGGCGCTCTCCATTGGCTTGGTCATGGCGCTGCGCCAACGCGATGCGCACGCGCACACGGCGCCGACGATGCCCGCTATTTTGGGCGGCTTCCGCGAAGAGTTATTGACCCACCTGCCCTTTGAGCTCACGCAAGGCCAGCGCAGGGTCATCACTGAGATCGACGATGACCTGTCTGGCTCCTTACCCATGATGCGCCTGTTGCAGGGCGAGGTGGGCTCGGGAAAAACGATGGTCGCCACCTGCGCCATGCTGCAGGCCATCGATGCCGGGAGCCAAGCGGCGCTGCTTGCTCCCACCGAGGTTTTGGCTTCCCAGCACGCGGCCTCTATTGGCACGTCGGTTCCAGAAGGTGTCAAGGTTGTGCTCTTAACCGGCTCCATGCGGACCGCCGAGAAGCGCCAGGCCCTCCTGGATATCGTCTCGGGTGAGGCGAATATCGTCATCGGCACGCATGCCATCATTCAAGAATCGGTTGAGTTCTTCGATTTGGGGTTGGTGATCGTGGACGAGCAGCACCGCTTTGGCGTCGAGCAACGCGATAGCCTGCGCTCTAAGACGCGCGAGGGGATAAGTCCCCACGTCTTGGTCATGACGGCAACCCCCATCCCGCGTACCATCGCCATGACGATTTTCGGTGATCTCGCGGTATCGACGCTCGCTGAGCTGCCCGGCGGGAGAAAGCCGATCCAGTCCGCAGTGGTGGCGGAATGGCGGCCCATATGGGTGGCGCGGGCGCTCGAGCGCATCCGCGAGGAAGTGGCGCATGGCCACCAGGCCTATATCGTCTGCCCGCGCATAGAAGGCGAGGGCGGCGTGCTTGAATTGGCAGAACAGCTTGCCGCCGGCCCGTTTAAGGGACTGCGGGTAGATATCTTGCACGGCAAGATGCCGAATAAGGATGAGGTGATGACCTCATTTGCCCGGGGTGAGATCGATATCTTGGTATCGACCACGGTCATCGAGGTGGGCGTCGATGTTCCCAACGCCACGGTCATGCTCATCCGAGAGGCAGAGAATTTCGGCGTGTCCCAGCTGCACCAATTGCGCGGGCGCGTAGGGCGCGGCGGGAACGCATCGATTTGTCTGATGCATACGAAAGCGGAAGATAATTCGGCCTCGTATCGGCGCATAACCCAGATTGCCCAGACTTCATCTGGGTTTGACCTTGCGGAATTAGACCTTCGGCAACGCCACGAGGGCGATATCCTGGGTGCGGTGCAATCTGGCACGCACCGGACGCTGCGGTTGCTCAACCTTGCAGATGACCAAGATATTGTCGAGCGCACTCACGTGGATGCGTATGCAATGGTCCAGCGCAATCCCCAGTTGGCCGAAGAGCTGACGCGCAATTTGAGCCAAAGTGAGCAGGAATACTTGGAGAAAAACTAAGAGGGGATAGGCTATAGGTATGAAAATCTACGCCCCCTTCGCGGGCATCGTTCGCTGCCATGTCGACGTAGGCGAGAGAATTAACACTGGTCAAGAGCTAGCTACCGTTGAGGCGACGAAGCTGGAATCGCCCGTCGTGTCCCCAGGCCCGGGGACGATTTCTCGCATAGCGGTGGCAGACTTTAGCGATGTTATTGGCGGGGACTTAATTATGGAGATTGGAGAGGCGTAAATGACGCGGATTATTGCAGGCGAAGCGCGGGGGCGGACTATCAAAGTTCCAGCGGAGGGAACGCGCCCGACCGCTGATCGCGCAAGGGAAGGCCTGTTTTCTTCGTTGAATGCCCGTTGGGGATTCCCAGGCTCCAAGGTGCTTGACCTATTCGCTGGATCCGGCGCCTTGGGGTTGGAAGCATTAAGCCGTGGGGCAGACGAGGCAGTGCTGGTGGAGTCCAACCCTGCGGCGGTGTCCATCATCAAGCACAACATAGGCGTGGTGAAGCATCCCGGTGCTCGCGTGGAGGAAAGGAAAGTATCTACGTACCTGGCCAGCGCCCCGCGCGGCTACTTCGACATGGTTTTAGCGGATCCGCCTTATGCGTTTGACGATGTCGCCGGGCTCATCGCCGCAATAGAGCCAGCGCTGACTGATAGCGCGATGGTGGTCATCGAACGCCACGTCGAATCGCCCGAGACCGACTGGCCAGAAGGGTTTGTGCCGACGGGGCAGAAATTAAAGAAGCGTACCTTCGGCATCGCGCGTATGGATATGGCAGTCTATACCCGTCCCGGTACCGACGATGCCGATGACACCTTAGATAACTAGAGAAAGCGATATTTTATGACCACAGCCGTGTGTCCCGGGTCTTTTGATCCCATCACTCTTGGCCACGTCAATATTTTTGAGCGCGCCAGCCAGATGTTTGATGAGGTTACGGTGCTTGTTACTGGCAACCCAGAAAAGCCTTCCGGGTTATTTAGCGTGCACGAGCGCATGGACCTCATCCGCCAGAGCGTGGATTCGCGCATTAACGTGGATTATTGGTCCGGCCTGCTCGTGGACTATACCTCGCAGCACGGCGTTGACGTTTTGGTCAAGGGACTGCGTTCTTCCTTGGACTATGAATACGAACTGCCGATGGCGCAGATGAACAGGCGCTTGTCCGGCATCGATACGGTCTTTTTGCTTACCGATGAAAAGTACGGCTACATCAGCTCTTCGCTGTGCAAGCAGGTCGCGCAATTCGGCGGTGAGGTCACCGGCATGCTTCCTGATCCGGTAGTACAAGCGGTGAAGGAAAAATACCGCCGATGATATTGGCGCTGATTATTTTTTCCGTCGTTGTCGCGGGATCCACCTTGCAACGCGTCTCCGGCATGGGGCTTGGCCTTATTGGTGGGCCCATTCTTATGTTGGTGATGGGCCCGGTAGAAGGCATCTTGGTGATCAACGTCTTGGCGGCGGTCAATGCTCTGCTTACTACGGTCACTGTCCGCCGCAATGTGAGCTGGAGAATGTTCGGGCTCATCGCGCCCGTGATGATTATCGGTTCTCTGGCGGCCGCGGCGTTGATTAGCAAGATCGATACCGCAGGGCTATTGATAGTGGTGGGTGCAGCGCTTCTTATCGCCTTGGCGGTGGTGACTTACGGCGGTAAGTTCGTCCCGCCGATGGCAGGCAAAGGACCGGCCATTTCTGCGGGCATCCTTGGCGGTTTTACCAATACCCTGGCGGGAGTGGCAGGCCCGGTTATTACCGTCTACGCCCAGGCGGCCAAATGGCCGCAAGCCATGTATACGGCGACCTTGCAGCCGATTTTTGTGGTGGGTGGAATCTTTTCCGTTATCACCAAGACCGCGCTCGGTGCTGCGACATTCGATGGCCTGCCCTGGATCATTTGGCCCGCAGGCATTGCCGGAATGTTCATCGGCATCTGGCTGGGCTCGCGCATCGCGCATGTAGTCTCCAGGGATATTGCGCGAGCATTGTCGCTATCGGTAGCTAGCCTCGGCGCTCTCAGTGCGCTGATTCGTGGCGTCGTCACCTACGGTGCCTAGGGCGCGGCTGGCACCGCGCGAGGTTTACCTAAAGCAGTGAGGACAAGAACTCCTTGGTGCGCGGCTGCTGTGGATTCTCAAGCACTTCAGCCGGGGTACCGGATTCTAGGACTACGCCGCCATCCATGAAGAAGATTTTATCGGCAACCTCGCGCGCAAAACCCATCTCGTGGGTAACCACGAGCATGGTCATGCCCTGGGCCGCGAGATCCTTCATGACGCGAAGGACCTCGCCAACGAGCTCGGGATCGAGGGCGGAAGTGGGTTCATCGAAAAGCATGAGCTTGGGATCCATCGCCACGGCGCGGGCGATGGCAACGCGCTGCTGCTGGCCGCCGGATAACTGAACCGGGAAGTTATCGGCCTTGGAAGCAAGTCCCACCTCCTCTAAAAGCTCCATGGCACGCTTCCGCGCCTTATCCTCCGGCACCTTCTTGACCTGCATTGGTGCTTCAATGATGTTTTCAATCACCGTGCGGTGGGGAAAGAGATTGAAAGATTGGAATACCATGCCGATATCGGAGCGCTGCTGTGCAGCTTGCTTCTCGCTGATTTCGTACAGGATTCCGTTCTTTTCGCGGTAGCCAATGAGCTCACCATCGACATAAAGGCGGCCCGCCGTGGCCTTATCCAGGTGGTTGACGCAGCGCAGGAAGGTTGATTTACCGGATCCGGAAGGGCCCAATAGGCAGGCAACCTCGCCGGGTTGGACCTCTAAGTCGATGCCCTTGAGCACCTCGAATTGGCCGAAGGATTTGTGCACATTCTGTGCGGAGATCATGGGAGTGTTCATTAGTTTTTACCCTCCTGGATTACGGAGACGTTGCGGGGGATAGTACCTTCGGCATCGGCAAGCGCGGCCAGCTGGCGCCCGGTGAGCTCGCGGGTGGCGCCGCGCTCAAAGTGGCGCTCGAGGAAGTACTGGCCCACCATGAGCAGGGAAGTAATGACCAAGTACCACGAGGCGGCGACCATCAAGAGCGGAATGGGCTGGAAGAGGGCTGCGGAAATGTCCGTGGCGCGGCCGAAGATCTCGTGGGTATAGGGGATGGCGACCACCAGTGACGAGGTCTTGAGCAGGGAAATGAACTCATTGCCTGTTGGCGGGATGATAATGCGCATCGCCTGCGGCAATACGGTGCGCCGCATGGTCATCCACCAAGACATGCCGAGGGCCTTGGAGGCTTCCTTTTGACCTTCCGGAACCGAGGAAATGCCCGAGCGCACGATTTCGGCCATATAGGCGGCCTCATTGAGCCCCAAGCCCATGACCGCCAAGAAGAAGGCATTGGTCAACACACTTTGCAAGGAGACCTCTGCAAAGCCCAAGTTGATGGATTGATAAATCGCAGATAGCAAGCCCCAGAAGACAAGCTGGACATAAATCGGGGTGCCGCGAAAAATCCACAGGAAGATCCAGGAAATGGCGCGCAGGATGGGATTGGGCGACATGCGCATCACGGCGAGGATGGCGCCGCCTACCACGCCAATGATCATGGACAAGATGGTGATCGCAATCGTGTGCAGGGAGGCGATAGCGATGCGCTGATCAAAGAGATACTGGAAGTACGTATCCCACCCGAAGGCCTCATTGCGCGCGGAGGCAATGACAAACCACAGACCAAGAATGAGCAACACGACCGCGCAGAGCCACCGCCAGGGGTGGCGCAGTGGCCGGGCTTCGATCTTAGCGGGTGCCTCCTGCTGTGCCGTGGGGCCGGCTGCCTCTTTGTGCTCGTTAACCATTGATGGGCCTTTCATTAATCATCGCCTGGTCTACTAATCCATCTTCAATTCCCCAGCGGGCCAAGATCTCCGCGTACTCACCGGTATCGATGAGGTGCTGGAGGGCAGCGGCTGAGGCCTTGGCCAAGTCCGAGTCCTTCGGGACCGCGAAGCCGTAAGGAGAGGCCTGGAACATATCGCCCACAGCGCGCATCTTTCCCTCGGAGCGATTGACCGCCCAAGCCGTTACCGGCGAGTCCGCGGATAAAGCATCGGCGCGGCCCATAAGGACGGCGAGCGCGGCGTTATCCCCGGTGTCATAGGACAAGACGGTGAGATCGCCATCGCAGGCTTCTTGCTTGGGGCGCACATCATCGGTCTCTGACACGGTGGTGCGCTGCACGGCGACGGTCAGACCGCAAGGGTTTTGGGGATCGACCCTATTGGGGCCATCGACAAGCTCTGCCCACTGGATGCCCGCATAGAGGTGGTCCACGAAGTCGAATTCATCGCGGCGATCGGCCGTATCCGTAAACCCAGAGGCACCCATGTCTATCTGTCCCGATTGCACAGCCGGCAAAATCATGGAGAAGTCTTGCTCTAGGGCCTGGAATTTCAGGCCCAGCACGCCTGCGACGGCGCGGGCAAGGTCAAGCTCTACGCCCTGCAGATCGCCGTGGGAGTCCTTGAGCTGAAATGGGGCATAGGGCGGGTTTGTACCTGCCGTGAGCACACCGTCATCGTCGTGGTACATCGCGGCAATTTCGGGAACTTCGCTGGTCTGGGGTTCCTGCCAGCCCTCTGGAGTCGAATCCTCCTCGTTGACCACGCACGCGCTCAAGGGGAGTACGCACGCCATCACGGCGGCCGTTAGTGGTCGATGATTAATCGCCCAGGGCATTAATATTCCGCCGTCCTTTCCTCGATGGCTTTCGCGTTCCTGCGGTCTACATAGATGAAGATGGACACGATAATGGCACCGAGGATGAAGTATCCGATGATGGCGCCCGAAGAAGCGTCCTGGTCAGCACCCCACGGCCACAGGGCGCGCAGGGATCCCAGCATGAAGCCCGCCATGGCGGCCAGGGTGGGCGCGCGGTGGGTGCTCAGCAAATAGTTGAGCAATTTGATGAAGGCGGCGAGGCCACACAGGGCACCCAGCGCAAAGACGCCCATGGTGCTTAATTCACGGTCCGATACTGCGCCAATGATCGGCTGGTAGAGCCCCATAGTCAGCAAGATGAGCGAGCCGGAAATACCCGGCAGAATTAGCGCGCATACGGCGATTGCTGCGGCAAAGAAGACCACGATGAGGCTCGGGTCATCCTGCGGCTCAGAGGTAAAGCCCGTGACGATGAAAATCAGGACGGCAGCAGCGATAAACGCGATGATGGACGAGGGGGCGGTGCGCTCCGCCTTAGACAACATGGAAAGCGGAACGATGATGGAGATGACCACCATGCCTAAAAAGAGGGCGCTGGAGGCAGAGACGTTGTTGTCGACGAAGTTAGACAGGAGCGTGGAAAAGCCGAATACGGCGATTAGCATGCCGACGGCAACTGAGGCTAGAAAGGACCACTCGACCTTTTTAAAGTTGCCGGAGATGAGGTCATTGGCATTGCGGACGGCGCGCTCATAAATCCCCACGATGAGGGCGACGGTTCCGCCGGAGATGCCGGGAACCAGCTCGGCCATACCGATGAGGGCGCCACGAATGGCGTTCAAAATATAGTGCATAAATTAAAAATCTACCTGGGTACAAGACATGACTGCGTTTGACGGGCCACTCGGGGTGCCAAAAACTCTTTGCTCAAGACCGTACGGCGAGGTGTAGCACCGCCCGCGGTGGCTTAAGCCTGCATATCTTTCATTACTTTAACGGTTACCCACCTTATATGAGACGGGCTTGTGCTTAAAGTCTCGAGGTAAGAAGGCGTAATTTTGCAGCAGTTAGGCTTCTCGGGCGTTGTGTAAATATGCAATTCGCGGAAGGATATAAGCTGAATCGAGGCCGCTGTAGGGGACATAGGGAACTAGGCGGCATGACGAAACCCCGCTTCCTTCGTGGATATATTTCCGGAAAGAAGCGGGGTTGTACTGTGCCCCTGGTGAGACTCGAACTCACACTGGACGGGTTTTGAATCCGTTGCCTCTGCCAATTGGGCTACAGGGGCAATCAAAAGCGAGCGCCTTTGACTGTTGGAAATACTAGCGCAGGGGTTGGCGCAATTCCTAATTGGGGTCCCTTTCCGGTGAAAAGGCCTGCTCAAGACGGTGAGGTTGGGCGGGGTATCGCCGTGTCCATTGTGTTGCCTAATATGGGGCAGGTGACTTCCAATAAGACCCGCCTTTTGCTCATTGACGGCCATTCCATGGCATTTCGTGCCTTTTATGCCCTCCCGGTGGAAAACTTTTCTACCTCCGGTGGTCAGCACACCAATGCCGTGTATGGCTTTTTATCCATGCTGTCCAATATCGTCTCTGAGGAAAGGCCGGATGCTATCGCGGTTGCTTTTGACGTTGGCCGGAAGACTTTCCGCACGGAGATGTTCCCGGATTATAAGGCGCAGCGCGAGGCCGCGCCGGAAGAATTTAAGGGCCAAGTAGATATCATTCGCGATACCTTAGAGACCTTGGGTATTACGACGCTCTCGCGTGAAAATTACGAGGCCGACGATATTTTGGCAACCCTTGCCACCCAGGCACAGGGCTACGAGACGCTGATTGTCACCGGTGACCGGGATTATCTGCAGCTGGTTACGGATTCGACCACGGTGCTCTATCCCATGAAGGGCGTATCCACGCTGCACCGGTTTACCCCAGAAGCCGTCGAGGATAAATACGGGCTTACCCCCGCGCAGTATCCCGACTTTGCTGCTCTGCGCGGCGACCCTTCCGATAACCTCCCCGGCATTCCCAAGGTGGGAGAAAAGACCGCCACCAAGTGGATAGTCAAGTACGGAGACTTGGCTTCATTGGTAGAGCACGCCGAGGAAATCAATGGCGTGGTGGGAATTAACTTCCGCGAACGTATCGAGCAGGTGCAGATGAACCGGAAGCTCACCCAGATGATTACAGACATGGACTTAGATGTTGGCCCTGATGATCTGGCCTTTAGGGAAGCCAAGGTTGCCGATGTCGCCGCGAAGTTCGATGAGCTGGAGTTTGGCACCAACCTGCGCGATCGTGTCTTATCTGCCATCCCCAACGATGGTGCAGAGGCTGCTGAGCAAGCCGCGGACACCCCAGACGTAGAGCTCACTATCGATGACGCCTCCTTGAGCGAGTGGCTACCTGGCCGCGAGCACGTAGCTGTGTATGTGCAGGGCGAGGGCATCCCAAGTCAGGGTGATGCTTCTGCCATCGCGTTTGTGGACCGCGAACACCACGGACTGCAGGTGGAACTCGGGGAACTTTCCGCCGATGAGGAAAAGGCCTTGGTCCAGTGGCTAGAATCGTCGGCCCCTAAGTATTTCCACGCCGCAAAGGCCGCGTTCCACATGCTGGCAGGGCGCGGCATTGAGCTCAACGGGCTTGCGCACGATACGGCCTTGGCGGCGTATATCCTGCGCCCAGGCCAGCGCACCTACGAGCTTTCCGATGTCTACCAGCGCCACCTTCAAAAGTCCCTCGGCGCCGCTTCGGATCAGATGACGCTGCTCGATAGTTCCTCCCTGGTAGATCAGGCGGCGGCAATCATGGAGCTGGCGGAAAAACTCACCGCGGAGCTGCAGGACATCGACTCATTCGAGTTGTACACCGACCTGGAACTGCCGCTGGTGACCATCCTGGCGCGCATGGAGGCTACGGGTATCGCGGTCGATGTAGATATTTTGGAAACCCAAAAGGATGCCTTTGTGGAGCAGGTGGGGGAGCAAGAACGCTCCGCGCGCGAGCTTGCTGGCGATGACAAGCTCAACCTAAATTCTCCTAAGCAGCTGCAAAAGGTGCTTTTTGAGACCTTTGATATGCCCAAGACGAAAAAGACGAAAACGGGCTATTCCACGGCCGCGAAGGAAATCGAGCAGCTGGCCATCAAGCACCCGCACCCGTTCTTGGACCACCTATTGGCCCACCGCGAGTACCAGAAGATGAAGACCACGCTGGAGGGCCTCATCAAGACCGTTCAGCCGGATGGGCGCATTCACACCACCTTTAACCAGACGGTGACCTCGACGGGGCGTTTGTCCTCGACGGAGCCCAACCTGCAAAACATCCCGGTGCGCACGGAGGCTGGCCGCCAGATTCGCTCGGCGTTTATCGTAGGCGAGGGATTTGAGCAGCTAATGACCGCGGACTACTCGCAGATTGAAATGCGCGTCATGGCGCACCTCTCTGCCGATCCCGGGTTGATTGAGGCCTATAAGGCCGGCGAGGACCTGCACAATTTCGTCGGTTCTAGGGTCTTCGATGTACCAGTGGACCAGGTGACCCCTGAGCTGCGCCGCCGGGTAAAGGCCATGTCCTATGGCCTTGTCTATGGTTTGTCCGCGTTTGGACTATCGCAGCAGCTGGGAATCCCAGCGGGTGAAGCCAAGTCCATCATGGAAAGCTACTTTGAGCGGTTTGGCGGTGTGAAGAAGTACCTGGATGATGTCGTGGAGCAAGCCCGCAAGGATGGTTATACGGCCACACTCTTTGGTCGCCGCCGCTACCTGCCAGAGCTTAACTCCGATAACCGTCTGGCTCGCGAAAACGCGGAACGCGCTGCGCTCAATGCGCCGATCCAGGGAACGGCCGCGGATATCATCAAGGTCGCGATGATTCGCGTGGACCGTGCGTTGCGCGATATGAAATCTCGTGTATTGCTCCAGGTCCACGATGAACTGGTGGTGGAAGTTGCCCCCGGCGAGGCCGATCAAGTCCGCGAGATTCTTGAGCGTGAGATGGATTCCGCCATCGAGCTGAACGTACCGCTTGAGGTCTCTGCCGGCGCCGGCACGGATTGGGACGCTGCGGCCCACTAGTTCGATGGTGATGCTTAACCGGCGCGAGCGCGCCCGCATGCGCTTGGCCGCCCAGGGCCTCACGGCCGAGCGCTGGCACACCGCTGCAGAGTCAGTCCGTGCCTTTGGCGTCATGCAGCGCCAGGACTTGCACTCGGTGCGCCGGTCCTTGGCATTGCGTTCAACCGATGAATCTGATAAGTCTGAAATCGTGCGCGGCTATGCCATGCGCAACACGCTGTTCGCCGCCTTAGTCAAGGATATGGGCTGGATAACTGAACTGTGCGCAAAGCCTCGCAAGGGAGATTCCGCGGTACGGGAAGCCGTGCTGCAGCTTAGCGATGCCCCATTAACGCGCGCAGAATTGAAATCACGCGCCGCCCAAGCCTTGACCGAGTTGCCTTTCTGGCACGTAGTACGTATCGGCATGGAAAGCGGGCATGGCGAAGAACAGCTCATTACTCCGGTCGAGCTAGACGGCATGGAGGCCCTTTTTAATGGCGACTCGGTGGCCGCCACGACGGAATTGATGACGCGCCATTTTCGCACCCATGGGCTGGCGACTGTGCAGGACTTTGCATGGTGGTCCAAGCTGCCCCGAAAGCTCATTCGTCCCGCAGCCGAGAATTTGCCGGATGACCTCATCCGGATAGATAGGGAAGGCGAGGAGCTGGTCTCTGCAGAGGTCCTAGAGCTACCAGAGGTAAGAAGAAAGAAATCGGTGCTGCTTTTAGGAGCCTTTGATGAATATATCTTGGGCTACCAGGATCGGCTTTTTGCCATGTCAGCGGATATGCACCACGCGCTCGTTCCCGGAAACCAAGGAATTTTCCGCCGCGCCATCGTTATCGACGGCCAAGTGCGCGGCATGTGGAATAAGCAGGGGATTGAGGACTGGGGTATTCCCGCTTACGCGGCACGCCGCGTGGATCGCCAGTGGAAAGAGTGCTGAGAAGTGCGTGAAGCAGAATAGGATTTTAAAGTAATTTCATGGAGTTTCTCGGAAAACGTATTAGGTGGAAGTCTCAGCCCTACGTCTTGCGCTTTTTTGAGACAACGTGGGCAGCCATGGTCGCATACCCGGCGGGACAGATTGCTGAGAGCGGCTTAAAAGAAGCGGTAAGCAGCGATACATTTTACTTCATTTACTATGCGGTCATGGTTTTTGGGTTTTTCCTTTCTGCTGGTAACGACGCCAGGGAAGGCGAGAACCCGTGGCGCTACCGGGGGCAGGCGGCCGGTGTAATGATCGCTGTAACTGTCATTGCCGTGGCCTTCCCGTATTCGTGGGTATTCGCGTCCATTACTATTGCTGCCTTGGCGTACTACTTTTGGCCGCGCATCGCGGTGGAATCCTCCTGAGGTCGCTTTTCCACCAGGCAGCCGGCCAAGAGGTCAAAGGGCGTTTGGCCGATGGCTAAAACAGAAAGGCCTAGAATCGCAAGGATAATGCCGTCAATGTTCCAGCTGGTAAGCGTCAAGGGTGTGAGCAGCAGCCATGAATTGCGTAGGCACGCGGTGACAAACGGCGAGCGGGCCGGGATGATTTCGAGCTGCATCGACCATTTGCCCAGGGAGGTAGACTTCTTCGTTTCCACCCACACGCGGTAGATATAAAAGACCACGGCGAGAGCGACGGCCTCATAGATTTCTTGGGAGCGGCCGGCTAAGGGGGTACTGGCAAGAGCATTAATCACCCACCGCACCACGGTGACGATGGCGGCGACGAGAAAGGCGTCGATCCACCACGCCACGGCGCGGCGCAGGAAAATTCCCAGTCTTTCGGCAATCATGTTCTCTACGTTAGCTGTAGGCGCGGCAGATGAAAATCATGCTGCCAGGGAAAATTTCCCCGCGCTGCCTAGACCACTGACCCCAGGTGGTATCTAAGCCTTCGGGCCATTCCGGTTCGATGATGTCCTCGATGAGGAATGGTCCGCGACCTTGGAGCGCGCGGAACCAATCGCTGATGGTGCGGTGAAATTCGGCATAGGTTAGCGTCCCGGCGGAATCGTGTTCCAGATAGGCGCGGTCGAAATAACTTATCTCAGCGGTGAGGCTGGTGGGATCATCGGGGAAGATCCAGCGCATTGGGTGGGTCACGGAGAATACGAAGCGTCCACCTGGGCGCACCACGCGGGCAACCTCCGCGAGCGCGGCATCGAGATCGGCGAGGAAGGGTAATGCGCCGAATGCAGAGAATGCCACGTCAAAGGAATCAGTGGCGTAGGGCAGTGCCAGCGCATCGGCTTGGATGAGCGCCAACCCGGGATCTGCGTGGGAGAGCATGCCGCGGGAAATATCGCAGCCGGTGACAAAGCGGGCGCGGGTGCTGAGCCACTGGGTGCAGGCGGCAGAACCGCAGCCGATTTCGAGGACAGCGGCAGAGGAGACATCGCCAAGCAACTGCGCATCGGCCTCGTGCAACATCTCCGGGCACCAGTAAAAAGAGGAGAGGTACTCGGGGTGCTCGGCATGGTAAGAGACCGCATCATCATCCCAGTGGGATTGATTGGCGCGAGAGGGCGAAGTCATTGGGGTGCGCTACCTTTCTTGGTGGCGTGCAATATTTGCCGTATAAGCTGGACAGATGTAGGCTCTTACAAGCATGTCTATGCCACGGGTTGTTGCAGGCTATTGTAGGAAAGCTTGGGGCAATCACGCGGCGGGATCGAATGCGGCCTCTATCTCCTGTATTTGTGCAGTGTAGACGGGCTTTTAATTCGAGAGACACGCAGTTGTCCACGAACGATTTCCTACATTTATTCGGAGCATTTTTACAATATGCCATCTTCTACTACCCCTCAGGTTGCGATCAACGATATCGGAACCGCAGAGGACTTCCTCGCAGCTGTAGACGCCACCATCAAGTACTTCAACGATGGTGACATTGTCGGGGGTACCGTCGTCAAGGTTGACCACGACGAGGTACTGCTGGACATCGGATACAAGACCGAAGGCGTTATCCCTTCCCGCGAGCTGTCCATCAAGCACGACGTCAACCCCGACGAGGTCGTCGAGGTCGGCGATGAGGTTGACGCACTTGTCCTGACCAAGGAGGACAAGGAAGGCCGCCTGATCCTGTCCAAGAAGCGCGCACAGTACGAGCGTGCTTGGGGCGCCATCGAGGAGCTGCAGGCCAAGGAAGAGCCGGTTACCGGTACCGTCATCGAGGTTGTCAAGGGCGGCCTCATCTTGGACATCGGCCTGCGCGGCTTCCTGCCTGCTTCCCTCGTTGAGATGCGTCGCGTCCGCGACCTGGAGCCTTACATTGGCCAGGAGCTGGAAGCTAAGATCATCGAGCTGGACAAGCAGCGCAACAACGTTGTCCTGTCCCGCCGTGCATACCTGGAGCAGACCCAGTCCGAGGTCCGTTCCGAGTTCCTGCACCAGCTGCAGAAGGGTCAGGTCCGCAAGGGCGTTGTCTCTTCCATCGTCAACTTCGGCGCCTTCGTCGATCTTGGCGGCGTCGACGGCCTGGTCCACGTGTCCGAGCTGTCCTGGAAGCACATCGACCACCCATCTGAGGTTGTCACCGTTGGTGACGAGGTAACCGTTGAGGTTCTGGACGTTGATCTGGACCGCGAGCGCGTTTCCCTGTCCCTGAAGGCAACCCAGGAAGACCCATGGCGCGTCTTCGCCCGCACCCACGCTGTGGGCCAGATCGTCCCGGGCAAGGTCACCAAGCTCGTTCCGTTCGGTGCGTTCGTTCGCGTCGAGGAAGGTATCGAGGGTCTGGTCCACATCTCCGAGCTGGCTCAGCGCCACGTCGAGGTTCCGGACCAGGTTGTCACCGTTGGCCAGGAAGTTATGGTCAAGGTCATCGACATCGACCTCGAGCGTCGTCGCATCTCCTTGTCCGTCAAGCAGGCTGATGAGGACTACTCCGAAGAGTTCGATCCGTCCAAGTACGGCATGGCTGACTCTTACGACGAGCAGGGCAACTACGTGTTCCCAGAAGGCTTCGACCCGGACACCAACGAGTGGAAGGAAGGCTTCGACGAGCAGCGTCAGGCTTGGGAGGCACGCTACGCAGAGTCCGAGCGCCGCTTCAACCTGCACACCGCTCAGATCGAGCGCAACCGCGCTGCGGCCGCAGAGGCTGCAGAGTCCGCTGAAGCATCCTCCAACTACTCTTCTGACTCCACCGATGCAGCTCCGGCATCGGAGACTCAGGCAGAGTCCGGCGGATCCTTGGCTTCTGACGAGCAGCTCGCTGCACTGCGCGACAAGCTCGCCGGCAACTAAGACGCCTTTGGGGTTTAGGGTGAGATAGTCCCTAACTCCACACAGCTGCACTAGCCGCGTCCTTCTCCTTTAGGGAGACAGGACGCGGCTTTGTGAGTTTTATGACAGTATATGCAAACGATTGCCTGTCACTTTTCGCTTGCTGGTTCCTTGACCTGCGGCGAAGTAATTTCGCCCGCAAAAAAGGCAACTATCCCCACTAAAGGCCACTAAATTGGGCTTTTGTTTGTGTTGTCTCTCACTTATAATCCGAGTGTGACGTAATAGCCAGTTGAGTACTGACTATTGTTTTGTCTTTATGCAAGGAGTATGAAGTGGCATCTGTGAAGGACACTTCCACACACATCATTGAAAGCCTAGGCGGCGCCGATAACATCACATCGCTGACGCACTGCGCGACGCGCCTGCGCTTTCAACTCGCTGATGTGGGGAAAGTAGATCAGGAAAAGCTGGAAAGTGATACGGCCGTTCTCGGTTCCGTCACGCAGGGTTCGCATGGTTACCAAGTGGTCATGGGTGGCGGCGTGGCTAACTACTACGGCGAAATCATCAAAGACCCCGGGGTAAGTCCCGCTGATGAGGAATCCTCCTCATCAAAGAAAAACTACGACGGCGTGCGCGGAAAGTACGATTGGATCGACTATTGCTTCGAGTTCCTCTCTGATACGTTCCGCCCGATTCTGTGGGCACTGCTTGGCGCCTCCCTCATTATCACGCTGCTGGTACTGGCAGATACCGTTGGCATTCAAGACTTCCGCGCGCCGATGGAGGAGCAGCCTGAGGGCTTCCGCTTGGCCCACGCGATGTTCCAATCGGTCTTCTACTTCTTGCCGGTGATGGTGGGTGCCACCGCCGCGCAGAAGCTGGGTGCGAATATGTGGGTCTCGGCAGCCATTCCTGCCGCGCTTCTGACACCGGAGTTTATGTCCCTGGGTGAACAGGGCGATACCGTGAATGTATTCGGCCTGCCGCTGGTGATTAACTCTTACGGCTCTCAGGTATTCCCCCCGATCTTGGCCGCTATCGGCCTGTTCTGGGTGGAAAAGGGCTTGAAGAAGATCATCCCGGGCGCCGTGCACATGGTCTTCGTGCCGTTCTTCTCCCTGCTCATCATGATTCCGGCAACGGCCTTCCTGCTCGGTCCATTCGGTATCGGCGTGGGCAACGGTATCTCTTGGGTACTGTTCCAAATTAATGATTTCTCGCCGTTCATCTTGGCCATTGTCATTCCGCTGCTGTACCCATTCCTGGTGCCCATGGGCCTGCACTGGCCGCTCAACGTGATCATGATTCAAAACATCACGACCTACGGCTACGACTTCATTCAGGGCCCCATGGGTGCGTGGAACTTTGCTTGCTTCGGCGTCACCGGCGCCGTGATGGTCATCTCCATGAGGGAGAAGAACAACTCCATGCGCCAGGTCTCCGTCGGTGCCTTTGCAGCCGGCATGCTCGGCGGTATTTCGGAGCCGTCTCTCTACGGCATCTTGCTCCGCTTCCGCCGCACCTACTACCGCCTGCTGCCAGGTTGTGCCGTGGGTGGTGCAGTGATGGGGCTTTTCGATGTCCGCGCTAATGCCTTCGTCTTCACCTCCATCTTGACCACTCCAGCCATGTCCCCGAAGCTGGGCTACATCATCGGCATCGCCGTGGCATTCTTCACCTCCTTCTTCCTCACGCTGCTGTTTGGCTACCGCACTGCAGAGGAAAAGCAGGCCGATCTTGAACGCATCGCCCGCGAAAATAACGAGAGTGTCGAAGAGGTTGCTAGCCGCTCCGAGTCCCGCGTCCTTGGCTCCTCCGATGATGAGTCGGACGGTTCTGAGAACGCACAGGCTGCAGGGGTTGCGACAGCCACCGGGATCGCCACCAAGGAGGCGAAACAGGCAACCATCGCGCTGGACTCTCCTTTGGAGGGCGAGGCCGTGGACCTGTCTGAGGTGCCGGATCCCATCTTTGCCGGCGCCAAGCTTGGGCCGGGCGCTGCCGTGAAGCCAACTGGCAATACCGTCTACGCGCCTGCCGATGGCACCGTGCTCACCGTCCAAAAGTCCGGCCATGCGATCGGGCTTAACCTGGACAGCGGCGTACAGCTGCTCATCCACGTTGGCCTGGATACCGTGGAACTGGGCGGCGAGGGATTCGATGTTCATGTGGAAAAGAAGCAGCGCGTGTCCGCTGGCGATAAGCTCATCAGCTTTGACGCAGACTTCATCAAGTCCAAGAACTACAACCTGATTACCCCGGTCGTTGTCACCAACGCCAAGAAATTTGGTTCCGTGAGCGGCGCTACTGGTGCGGTCACCCCAAGCGATGAACTCTTGCAGGTTCATCCAAAGCCGGAAGAGGAAATTGAGTCCTAATAGGCACTCGTAATTTCCGCAGCAAGGAGCCTAGGCAGTCGTGCCGGGCTCCTTTTCGCGTACCCTGGTATCTTATGAAGCTAATCGGATTAACCGGGGGAATCGGCAGCGGGAAATCTACGGTAGCGAAGCTGTGCGCCCAGCGCGGCTGGCGGGTTGTGGACGCAGATCGCATTGCCCGGGACATCGTCAAGCCTGGGCAACCAGCCTTGGCCGAGCTTGCGGAGAAGTTCGGTGAGGACATCTTGCAGGAAGACGGCTGCCTCGACCGCAAGGAACTTGCCCGCCGCGCGTTTGTGGATAGGGAACACACCGATCTTCTTAATTCGATTACGCACCCGCGTATCCAAGAAGAGACCCAGCGGCAATTCGCTGCCGCGCGCGAAGAGGGCGTTGATTTTACGGTCTATGACATGCCGCTGCTCGTTGATAATGGGCTCGACGGGGATATGGATTTTGTCATCGTCGTTGACGTGGCTCCGCAAGAGCGGGTGCGTCGCCTCGTGGAGTTCCGCGGACTCGATGAAGCAGACGCGCGCAAAAGGATTAACGCCCAGATTTCTGATGAGAAGCGGCTCGCGGCAGCAAGCCATGTCATTGACAATAACGGCACGCAGGCACAATTGGCCGAGCGCGCCGCAGCAGTCTGCGATGAAATCGAAGCGGCGTCTTCTTAAGCTTAACCTTTTGGGTAAGTAGCGTTAACGTATTTTCCTATTAACGTTTACTTTTGGCCCCTAGACTATTTGAGCGTGGGAACTTGGGGCACTGGACCATTCGATAATCACGCGGCGCGAGACATACTCGATAGCCTGCGGGATGGTTCTTTTGATCTCCGGCACTTTCAGCGTTCGTGCGGCACTGGGGTCCTCGATTCCGATGAAGCCGAAGCGGTTATCGCATTGGGTGCGCTGACGAAGCTGCCTGCCGATGGCCTGCCAGACGGCGTAGCCCCACGGGATTTGGCGTCCCTATATACCCCGCAATCTAAGGCGTGGCTGCGCCGGCGCATCAACCAAGCGATGCGCTCTGATTCCTCGTCGGTCTACGCGCTATGGGAACCGACAGGGGAGCTCGACCAATGGCTACACACCGCCCAGGCCGCGCTGCCGTGAAATGGCTAGCAGGAGCGTATAAGCAGTAGAATAGCGGGTATGGCTTTTGCTGCTGAACATCCCCTTATTCCAAATTCTGAACACCGCGTTGTCGGTGAGGTAGAACGCACCCCCGGCAAGTTTCAAGTCGTTTCTGAATATGAACCCGCCGGTGACCAGCCTGCGGCCATCAAGGAACTTGATGAGCGCCTCAACCGCGACGAGCGCGACGTGGTGCTCATGGGTGCCACCGGTACTGGTAAATCCGCGACGGCCGCGTGGCTGATTGAAAAACAGCAGCGGCCCACGCTAGTGATGGCTCCCAATAAAACCTTGGCTGCACAGTTGGCCAATGAGCTGCGCCAATTATTGCCCAATAACGCGGTGGAATATTTCGTCTCTTATTACGATTACTACCAGCCAGAAGCCTATATCGCGCAGACCGATACTTATATTGAAAAAGACTCCTCCATCAATGAGGATGTAGAGCGCCTGCGCCACTCGGCCACCTCTGGATTGCTTTCGCGGCGCGATGTTGTGGTGGTCTCTTCGGTCTCGTGCATCTACGGCCTTGGTACCCCGCAATCCTATTTGGATCGCTCGGTCATTATTGCCGTTGATGAGGAACTCGATAGGGACCGTTTCCTCCGGCTGTTGGTAGATATCCAATACGAGCGCAATGATGTGGGCTTTACCCGCGGTACCTTCCGCGTTAAGGGTGACACGGTCGATATCATTCCGGCGTATGAAGAGCGCGCGGTGCGCATTGAGTTCTTCGGTGATGATATTGACTCGCTGTACTATATCCACCCGGTGACAGGTGATGTTATCGAGCAGGTCGATGAAGTGCGCATTTTCCCCGCCACGCACTATGTGGCCGGCCCAGAGCGCATGGAAAAGGCCGTGGCCGATATCAAGGAAGAATTGGCTGAGCGCCTAGAAGATCTAGAAAACCGGGGCAAACTCTTGGAAGCGCAGCGGCTGCGCATGCGCACGGAATATGACCTAGAGATGATCGAGCAAGTGGGATTCTGTTCCGGCATTGAGAACTACTCCCGCCACGTGGATGGCCGCCCGGCAGGGTCTGCGCCAGCTACGCTCTTGGACTATTTCCCGGAGGACTTTCTTACCATCATCGATGAGTCCCACGTGACCGTGCCGCAGATTGGTGGCATGTACGAAGGCGATATGTCGCGCAAGCGAAACTTGGTGGAATTTGGCTTCCGCCTGCCTTCCGCGGTGGACAACCGGCCACTGACCTTCGACGAGTTTGAGGAGCGCGTCGGCCAGACCGTCTACATGTCTGCTACGCCGGGTGATTTCGAAATGACCTCCTCCGGCGGCGAGTTTGTCGAGCAGGTCATTCGCCCGACCGGTCTGGTTGATCCTAAGGTGACGGTGAAGCCCACCAAGGGCCAGATCGACGACCTTATTGATGAGGTCCGTGGTCGCATTGCCTCTCAGGAGCGCGTATTGGTTACCACCTTGACCAAGCGCATGGCAGAAGACCTGACGGATTATCTCTTGGAGCAGGGGATTAAGGTCCGCTACCTGCACTCGGATATCGATACGCTGCAGCGCGTGGAACTTCTGCGTCAATTGCGCCAGGGTGAATTCGACGTGCTTGTAGGCATTAACCTTTTGCGTGAGGGCTTGGACTTGCCCGAGGTCTCGCTTGTGGCCATCCTCGATGCGGATAAGGAGGGCTTCTTGCGTTCGACGACGTCGCTCATCCAGACCATTGGCCGCGCTGCGCGTAACGTATCGGGCGAGGTCATCATGTATGCGGATAAAATCACAGACTCGATGCAGGAAGCCATCGATGAAACTGAGCGCCGCCGCGAGAAGCAGATTGCCTATAACAAGGAACACGGCGTGGATCCGCAGCCTTTGCGCAAGAAGATCGCCGATATTTTGGATCAGGTCTACGAAAACAATGGGGAAGAGGTAGCCGAGTCGGATCCTTCGGCGGTGGTGGAAAAGCGCGATGTCTCCAGCATGGCTACCGATGAGGTTGAGGCTCTCATTAATGACCTGCAGGCACAGATGGGCGCTGCCGCGCGCGAGCTGAAATTCGAGCTGGCCGGGCGGCTGCGCGATGAGATTGCGGATTTGAAGAAGGAATTGCGCGGCCTGAAAGACGCTGGAATCTAGCAGCACGCGCAGGGGCCCAATAACGCTTTCCCCCTAAAAGTGCGCACTCCTGCAACCTTGGGCTTATTGATTCAGCGTCCTGACTATACTGGGGGCGACTTAATAAGCCGGTTCAATGTGCCGACCTAGTTATTCACCAGCAAGGAGAATCATGCTTACGTATCACACCATCGCCGTCGGTACCGATGGCTCCGAAACTTCCCTGCGCGCAGTGCGTTCGGCGGCATCAATGGCACGGGCATATGACGCCAAGCTCATCATCGTCTCCGCAGCCTATAATCATTCAGGCTCCATGCTCGGTGCCCCCAGCGGGGAAGGATCCCGGCTACCGGTGGTCAGCGAGGAAATGGCGAATACTTACCTCACGAATGCGCAGCGGATTGCAGAGTCCGAAGGCGCGGAAAATATTGAGGTGGTCACCACCCCCGGTGACCCTGTCAACGCCTTAATTGAGGTTACGGAGAAATACGACGTGGAGCTCTTGGTCGTGGGCAATCGCGGCGTCAATTCCGTGCGCGGACGCGTTTTCGGTTCAGTGCCCACGGAACTTACCCATAAATCCAAGGTGGATGTCGTGGTGGTCAACACGAGTGAAAAACGTTAATCATTTTTCATTGTTACACTTGCAGTAACGCCAAGTTGGCACACTAGAATAGATAGGGTACACACCCACAAAGAAAGGTCATCATGAGCGACTACAGCACGATTGTTGTCGGTACTGACGGTTCCAAGTCCTCCCTCCTCGCCGTGGAGCGAGCAGCCAAGATTGCCGCTGCATTCGATGCCACGCTGATCGTCGGTTGTGCTTACTACGAGAATCAAGAGCAGGCCTCGAAGACCTTGCGCCAGGATTCCGTCACTATTCTCGGTGATGAGAAGGCTGAAGCTAACCTGCAGGCGGGTAGGGAAGAAGCGGAAAAGCACGGGGTTTCCAAGGTGGAAACCGCAGTCCGCCCTGGCACGCCGGTACAAGCCCTCATGTCCATTGTCAACGACAATGATGCAGACCTGCTCATCGTTGGTAACCGCGGTATTAATTCCCTGACCGGCCGTTTGCTTGGCTCGGTGCCGGCAGATGTGGCGCGCCAGTCCGACTGTGACGTCATGATCGTTCACACCGTCAACTAATCTAGGCTTCGCCTTACCCACCGCAGCGAGTCCTTTTCTGGAGTCGCGCGGTGGGTTTTGTGATCCTAACTGGCTAAATCACATCCCCAGTATCTCCTACCAGGGTCAGCGTCTGCGTGGCCCGAGTGATGCAGACGTATAAATTCTGCAGCCCCTGCGGGGAAGCATCAACAATCTCGCGCGGGTTAAGCACGATTACGTGGTCGAACTCGAGGCCCTTGACGGATTCGGCGTTCGTGGCGTCAATGATTGCGGTCAGGCGCCCATCGTCCTCGGTGGTGACGCCGGGGCTGAAGTCGGCATCGTCAAGCCGACGCACCGGCACACCATCGCGAATAGCAATGGCAGGGGTGGCATCCGGATTAATGGAGGCCAATAGGCCATTAGCAAGCTCGGTAATGGGCTCAGGTGTGCGGTAGTTGACGGTAAGGAGGTGGTGGCGGAAGCGCTGGGCGATGAACGGCTCCAAGGCCTCGCCCCAGTCATCCACGCCGGCCGGGGAACCGGTCTGCGAGGTATCGCCCACCAGCGTCATCCAGCGCGACGGGCAGCGGCGGAAGAGCATCCGCCATTCCATCGGGGTAAGTTCCTGCGCTTCGTCCACGATGATGTGGCCAAAGGCCCACGTGTGATCCTCCCGGGCACGCTGCGCGGTGGTGCGCGTATCCCGCACCTCTTGGCGCTGCGCTAGGGTTTCCGCGTCGATCACGTCGTGCGCCGAGAGGATTTCCGCCTCAAACATGTCATCGTCGTTATCGGTGGATTCAGAAGATGACAGGATATCCAACGCATCTTCTGCATCCGCGATCTGCTCGCGCCACTCGGCGTCTTTGGCCGCCTTCTTCTCCTCAGGACTGGGCAGCCCGATGAGGACGGCCAACTCATCCAATAGGGCAGCATCGGAATCGGTCCAACCGTAGCCATCTGCGCGGTACAAGGCGGCTTGGGTCTCCTCATCGTAGCCACGGGCAGCTGAGGCAATGAGCTCGCGGGACGACAACAAGGCGGCGAGGACCTCAGAGGGATCAAGCTGGGGCCAAAAATTATCGATGCAGCTGACCACGGACTCATCAATGGCAAGATCGTCGTGGAATTGGTCCACATCCGCGCGGCTTAAGAGGTTTTCCCCGCCCAGCGGATCGGTGCCAACCTTGGTGGCCATCTCCTGTGCCAGGTCCTCCACGAAGTGCTCGATGAATGCCTCGCGCGCCTGGTTATGCGGCTTGCGTGAGCGGCGGGCGCGGGTGCGCGCCTTCTTCACCATGGATGGAGTGATGGTCAGGGTCAGGCCATCCACGGTGATGTCCCGAGCCTCATTCGGCACCTGCTGATAATCCTTGACTGCAGCGCTCAGGATTTCCGCCATGGCCTCGCTGCCTTTAATTTCGCGGCCCACAAGACCCTCGGTATGGGTGGGTGTAATGCCGGGGAATAGCCCACCGATGGTGGAGAGCACGACGCCGGTTTCACCGAGTTCTGGCAGGACGCGGGAAATATAGTCCAAAAAATTAGTATTGGGTCCAACGATGAGTACACCGGTGGAAGATAGCAGTTCGCGGTGGGTATAGAGCAGGTAGGCAACGCGGTGCAGCGCGACGGCAGTCTTGCCGGTGCCGGGACCGCCTTCTACCACCATTACGCCGCGGGTATTATCCCGGATGATTTCGTCCTGCTCGCGCTGAATGGTTTCCACGATGGACGTCATGTGTCCCGTGCGGGCGCGTTGCATGGCAAAGTACAGGGCAGACTCGCTCGCCACGCCCGCTTCCTCCTCGCGCACGCCTGGGCCGTTTAATGCCTCGTCATTGACATCAGTGACCGTGCGGCCGGACATACGGATCTGGCGGCGCGTGTGTACACCTTCAGGCTGTGCGGTAGTGGCGAGATAAAAGGGGCGGGCCATGGGGGCGCGCCAATCCAGAAGGAGGGTGCGATAGTTTTCTTCGCGCGCATCCAAACCCATGCGGCCGATATAGCGGCGGTCCAGTCCCTCATCAGTTGGGTTATCGCCGGGAGCATCGATATCGATACGGCCAAAGACGAGCCCCATCTGTGCGACGTTGAGGCGGTCTAACTTGGCTTGGAGGCCGTGGTATTCCGTTTCGCGGCGCACTAGGGCATCGGCATCGGGGGTTGCAGGGTCGACCTCGGCCTGGACTTCGTTCAAGCGTGCATTAGCCGCGGCCACCTCATCATCGAGGCGGTCAAAAAGGCCATCGACGTAGTTCTGCTCGGCTTCGATGCCGGAAATTCCAGCGTTATCCGCGCGGCGGGATGAAGATGCGTTAGCGGGAGAATGAGTGGCTGGAGAATTCTTCGGTGCAGAGTTCACAAGACTCCTCAGAATGAAACACGAAAATATGGGGTGGACACGCATCCGCGTGCCGCGTAGGGGAGGTTCGAGTTTAGACCTTGCCGTGACAAAGAACAACGGCCCAGCGTAAGGGCTGGGCCGTGTGCGAGGGATAAGGCGAATTACTTAGCGCGCTTTTCAATCTTCTTGATAGCGGCTTCGATCTTCTTATTAGCCTTCTTTTGCAGCTTATCTGCCTGCTTGGAAGCCTTCTTAGCAGCGCGCTTGGAGTCTGCCTTGTCGAGCTTCGATGCAGCATCATCGGCGCGCTTCTGTGCCTTGTTCGCGGCCTTGACGGCACCCTTGCGGGCGGTCTTAGCGTTGGACTCAGCGGACTTCAGCCAGTCCTTCTTGTTGTCATCAACGTAGGACTTGGCGCTATCTACGGAGTCCTCGATGAAGGACTTCGCGTTGTCCAAGAAGTCGCGGCCGGAATCCTGCCAGTCGTCCTTGTTGTCATCGACGTAGTCCTTGGCGTCATCGACATAGGACTTTGCGGTATCGAGAAGGCCGCGACCGGTGGACTGCCAGTCATCCTTGTTGTCATCCACATAGGCCTGCGCCTTCTGAGAGGTTTCATTGAACCAGTCGCCGGCCTTGTTGGACAGTTCGTTGGCGCGAGCGGAAAGCTCCTCGCGCTTTTCCTGGGACTCAGACTTGGTGGGCAGCGCTTGCTGAATCTTCTTATTTGTGCGCTCACCGGCCTTCTGTGCGCGCCAGCGCAGGGATGGCTTGCCCTCAGTGTCCTGGGTGGTGATAAAGAGCGCGCCGAGCAGGGCGGTGTTGGTAATGAAGCCGTTGCGACGGTTTTCCTTGTCCTTCTTATTATCCGCGGCCCAGAAGTTATTCTTGCCCACCAAGTTGGGCAGGGTAGCGGCAGCCAGCACGGCTGCGGAGGTACGTGGTGCCTTGCCCAGAGCCAAGGTGGTACCTGCACCGATCTTTGCGCCGCCGAGGGCGCGGGTAGCTAGTTCCGGATCGTTGGGAATCAGATTCTTGTAACCGGAGGGGACGAACTTGCGCAGGGTCTTGAGGAAGCCTTCGGTTTCCTTGGTGTGCTCCGAGGCATTGCGCAGGTCGTCTACACCTTCCCATACAAATACCGATGCCAGCATGGGGCGGGCAAACTTGCGAATCATAGTCCTTTAAGCTCCTTAGCTCGTTGTTCTAGACCAATCGTGTGATTGACCATTATACGCTGAAATAGCCGCCTAGATCACCAACGGCGCTCCCACCAATCACCCAACTTGGGGCGTTCTTCCCCCAAGGTGGTGGGTTTGCCATGCCCCGGGCGGATGATGGCGTTATCCGGGAACTCCTCGAAGATGCGCTTGCTGACGTCCTTATATAGCCGCACGAAGTCGCCTTCAGAGGTCGTTCGACCCAATCCACCGGGGAATACGGAATCTCCCACAAAGAGGTTCGTGACACCGTCAACGGTGGCCACTAGCGCGACGCCGCCGGGGGTATGGCCGCGCAGGATGATGATCGGCAATTTCATGCCGGCAAACTCGATGGAATCGCCCTCGCGCAGCTCAACGTCCACGTCTTCCGGAATGGCGGGCGAATCAATAAAGGAGGCGTAGTGTTTTGCGTTGGTGGTCTCCAAAACCTCGCCGAGAGCCCGCACGTGATCCCAGTGGCGGTGCGTGGTGAGAACGGCGGTGATGTCAACGCCTGTCTCGCGCGCCATGTCGAGGATAGCGGGGGCGTTATCGGCGGCATCGACAAGCAAGCCTTGATCGCCGGCGGTGAGCAGGTAGCAGTTATTGTCCATCTCCGAAACGGAGATTTGATGAAGATGTAGCTCGTTAGTCATACGTTCCAGCTTACGGGTACATTCAAGGGGAGATTAAAATCTAGGATCTGGAGGCTGGAGCGCAGTGGCAGAACGATTGATTGTGCGAGGCGCACGGGAACACAATCTCAAGGGCGTGGATATCGATATTCCGCGCGATAAAATGGTGGTTTTTACTGGGCTTTCGGGCTCCGGTAAGTCCTCGCTGGCCTTCGATACCATCTTCGCGGAGGGCCAACGCCGCTACGTGGAATCGTTGAGCTCTTATGCCCGGATGTTTTTGGGCCAGATGGATAAACCCAACGTGGAATACATCGGTGGCTTATCGCCGGCGGTGTCCATCGATCAGAAATCCACGAACCACAACCCGCGCTCTACCGTGGGCACGATTACGGAAATTTACGATTACCTCCGCCTGCTCTTCTCACGCGCTGGCACTCCGCACTGCCCCAAGTGCGATGCCGTTATCGAGCGCCAGACGCCGCAGCAGATCGTTGATGCAGTACTGGAGCAGGAAGAAAAGCTGAAGTTCCAGGTGCTCGCCCCGGTAGCGCGCAAGCGTAAGGGCGAGTTTGTTGACCTCTTCCAAGATCTTTCGGCGCAGGGCTACTCCCGCGTGCGTGTGGATGGTGAGACCCACCAATTAAGCGATCCGCCGAAGCTGAAGAAGCAGGTTAAGCACACCATTGAGGTGGTAGTGGACCGGTTGCAGGTCAAAGCCTCCCAGAAGCAGCGCTTGACCGATTCCGTGGAAACGGCTTTGCGGCTTGCCGATGGCCTCGTCACCATCGAGTTCGTTGATAAAGAGGAACTCACGCATACCTATTCCGAAAAGGCGGCCTGCCCCAATGGCCATGCACTGACCATCGAGGAGTACGAGCCGCGCGCCTTTTCCTTTAACGCACCCTTTGGCTCCTGCCCGGTCTGCGATGGCCTGGGCACCAAGCTCGAAGTGGATGTAGACCTGCTCATTCCGGATCCGGACGCCCCTGCCGTCGATGCCGTGCAGCCGTGGCATTCCAGCCCGAACTCCCGGTACTTCGTGAAACTCGTGGAAGGTTTGGGCAAAGCCATGGGCTTTGATCCACAGACCCCGGTCAGCGAGCTGACGGCGGAGCAGCGCGATGCGTTGATTTACGGTACCGAAACCGAAGTGCGAGTGCGATATAAGAACCGTTATGGCCGCCAGCGCAATTGGACCGCGCCCTTTGAGGGCGCAGTAGGCTTCCTACACCGCAAATTGGATACCACGGATTCGCAGTCCCAAAAGGATCGCCTGCTGCAATACACCCGCCGAGTGCCGTGTAGCACGTGTAAGGGAACGCGCCTGAAACCGGAAATCCTCGCCGTGCGCCTGGCGTCGACCACGCATGGCGAACAGTCCATCGCGGGGCTAAGCGCCCTGTCTATCGAGGATGCCTCAGAGTTTTTGGATTCGCTCGTCTTGGGGCACCGTGAGGAAATTATCGCGGGAGCGGTGCTGAAGGAAACCCAGGCCCGCTTGCGTTTCTTATTGGACGTGGGGCTTAATTACCTCACCCTGGACCGCGGTGCTTCGACCCTGTCCGGCGGCGAGGCCCAGCGCATTCGCCTAGCCACGCAGATTGGTTCCGGGCTGGCAGGCGTTTTGTACGTCTTGGACGAGCCGTCCATTGGTTTGCACCAGCGCGATAATCACCGCTTGATCTCAACTCTGCAGCGCCTGCGCGATATTGGCAATACGCTTATCGTGGTCGAACACGATGAAGACACCATCCGCTCGTCCGATTGGCTGGTGGATGTGGGCCCGCGCGCCGGCGAATACGGCGGCGAAGTGGTTTACCAAGGCGAACCCGCCGGCGTGGAGGAGGTAGAGGAGTCCTTGACGGGGCAGTACCTGTCTGGTTCCAAGGTGCTGGCTGTTCCGGATCACCGCCGCGAGATCGATAAAGATCGCACCCTGAAGGTAGTCGGCGCACGGGAAAATAACCTCAAGGGGATTAATGTCGAGATTCCGCTCGGCGTGCTGGTCTGCATTACCGGTGTATCAGGCTCCGGCAAGTCCACCGTGGTTAATGAAATCCTGGCCAAGACCCTGGCCAATAACTTGAACCGCGCCCGACAGGTTCCTGGGCGTGCCAAGCGTGTGGAGGGCATCGAGCACCTGGATAAGTTGGTACAGGTGGATCAAAGCCCGATTGGCCGCACACCGCGTTCCAACCCGGCTACCTATACCGGCGTCTTTGATAAGATTCGCAATCTTTTCGCGGAGACCCAAGAGGCAAAGGTGCGCGGCTACAAGGCGGGGCGATTTTCCTTCAACGTCAAAGGTGGACGCTGCGAGGCCTGCCAGGGCGATGGCACCATCAAGATCGAGATGAACTTCCTGCCGGATGTCTATGTCCCGTGTGAGGTCTGCGAGGGCGCGCGCTATAACCGCGAAACCCTGGAGGTCCACTACAAGGGCAAAAACATCGCGGAAGTGCTGGATATGCCCATCTCAGAGGCAGCGGACTTCTTTGAGCCCATTACGTCCATCCACCGCTACTTGGCCACGCTTGTCGATGTCGGCTTGGGTTACGTCCGCCTCGGCCAAGCCGCCACCACGTTGTCCGGCGGTGAGGCCCAGCGCGTGAAGCTTGCCTCGGAGCTACAAAAGCGCACCAATGGCCGCACCATCTATATCCTGGATGAGCCGACGACCGGTCTGCACTTTGAGGATATTCGCCGGTTAATGCTGGTGATTCAAGGCTTGGTAGATAAGGGTAATTCCGTGCTTATCATTGAGCACAACCTCGATGTCATCAAGGCTGCAGACTGGATTGTGGATATGGGCCCAGAAGGCGGTGCCGGTGGCGGCACCGTGGTCGCGCAGGGTACTCCGGAAAAAGTCGCACAGGTAGAAGGTTCCTATACTGGCGGCTACCTCAAGGAAATGTTGCCCTAAAAACTAAGGAGATAGTTTCTGCGAAAAATTGTCTCCTTTTCAAAACATGGGCTAGTCTGTGAGGAATGAATCTACGGCGGAGAATGGGAGCGATACTCGCGACGGTATCGCTTGCTGCCGTGGCGGCGTGCTCGTCCCCCGAGCAGGCGGCGGATACGGTGGGGGAAGGGGCATCGGCAAGCGTGAGCGCTAAAGCCGATGCGGCGCTCACCAAAGATCTGGGCCGCGCCGTTGAGTCGTTGTCCAAGGACTATGACGCCCAGGTCGGAGTGGCCATCTCCGCCGGCGAAGAAAAAATTTCTGCGGGAGACACAGGCGATGGACCGGCTTGGTCCACCATCAAAGTGCCCATTGCCATTACGGCGCTGCAAGACGGCGCCGATCCATCCTTGGTGGATCTGGCCATCAAAGAATCCGATAATGATGCCGCGTACGCATTGTGGTCGCAGGTGCAGTGGGAAGAAGGCGTGGCCTCGGAGGCGGTGGAAAAGCTCTTGCGTGAGCACGACTCGAAGGCCTCCATTGAAGCCGATGCTTTTGGCTACTCCACCTGGCCATTGCAGGAGCAGGCGAATTTCGGCGCGCAATTGCCCTGCATCAAGGAAGCCGAATACGTCCATGAAGTATTAAATGACATCGTGGAATGGCAAAATGTTGGCCTATCCAAACATGCAAGCACCCGGGCAAAAAGCGGCTGGGGGCTCGATGAAAATAGCGATGACTACACTTTTCGCCAATTCGGCGTGCATGAAAAGGACGGCAAAAGGGTAGGAGTAGCCCTAAGCGTCATCGTCGAAGGCGAGGATTATGAAAGTGGCTCCGCCGCGATCGATCATCTTGCCGATGACGTCCTCAAGGTCATCGACAAAGCCATTGAGGATGAAAAACTAGAGCCCGATTCCACCTGCGAGGATGCTTAGCTCACCGCGGTTTGCTTTAAGTGGTAGCGGGCTGCTAGTGTCATACCCACTACCGCCCAAGGTACCTTTTGCAGGAACCTGGGTCACAAGCGGAGATTCTCCCACCCGATGCCGCGAACTTAAAGTTCGTTGGATAACGGTAAAGGTAACCAGACGTTCGTGTCTGGCTCTGTGAGATCTCCCGGCTGTCTTTGGCAGACCGGGTTAGATTCGTTTGTGGTCCACGGTAGGTGAACTCATTACCCAAAACCCTAATCGAGGAGAACCACAATCAGCGCTGAAGCTCGCATTAATGAGCGTATCCGAGTACCCGAGGTCCGTCTTGTCGGCCCCGGTGGTGAACAGGTGGGTATCGTCCGCACCGATGATGCCCGCAAGCTTGCCTATGAAGCTGACCTGGATTTGGTCGAGGTAGCTCCTAAGGCTAAGCCCCCAGTTGCCAAAATCATGGACTACGGCAAGTTCAAGTATGAGCAGGCCCAAAAGGCTCGCGAATCTCGTAAGAACCAGCAGCAGACCGTGGTGAAGGAACAGAAGTTCCGTCCGAAGATCGACGATCACGATTATGAGACCAAGAAGAGTAACGTAGTTCGCTTCCTGGAAAAGGGATCCAAGGTCAAGGTGACCATCATGTTCCGCGGCCGCGAGCAATCGCGACCGGAGCTGGGTTTCCGGCTTTTGGAGCGGTTGGCCGATGACGTCGCTGAGGTTGGCGTAGTTGAGTCCCGCCCCAAGCAGGATGGTCGCAATATGACCATGGTTTTGGGTCCGGTTCGTAAGGGCAAAAAGTAAACCATATTCCACGTAGGATTTAAGGACTTATACTCATGAAGCAGAAGACCCACAAGGGCACCGCAAAGCGCATCAAGGTGACCGGTTCCGGCAAGCTGCGCCGCGAGCAGGCAAACCGCCGCCACTTGCTGGAGGGCAAGCCTTCCAAGCGCACCCGTCGCCTCAAGGGCACCGAGTCCGTCTCCCAGCCGGACACCAAGCGCGTCAAGCGCCTGCTCGGTCGCGCCTAAAAGCGCCCAATCAACCCACATCCACCATCTCAATCAGAATTTAAGGAAGTATTACTGTGGCACGAGTAAAGCGCTCAGTTAACGCAAAGAAGAAGCGTCGCGCGATCCTGAAGTCCGCCAAGGGCTACCGTGGCCAGCGTTCCCGCCTGTACCGTAAGGCCAAGGAACAGTGGCTGCACTCTATGACTTACGCTTACCGCGACCGTCGCGCGCGTAAGTCTGAGTTCCGTAAGCTGTGGATCCAGCGCATCAACGCTGCTGCCCGCATGAACGATATCACCTACAACCGCCTCATCCACGGCCTGCGCTTGGCTGAGATCGAGGTAGACCGCAAGATCCTCGCCGAGCTTGCCGTCAACGACTTCGAGGCTTTCTCCGCACTGTGCGAGACCGCCAAGGCTGCCCTGCCTGAGGACGTCAACGCACCGAAGGCTGCGTAAGCCTTCTCAGCTACATAGCTGCTTGCCCACCCCATCACCGGTTAATCCCCGGCGTGGGGTGGGTTTCGTGCTATCTCAACGCCTGATGCTCGCCAAAGACATGCGCGCTGTGTGCTAGATTAATGAGTCTATAAAGTCAGTATTCGCAAGGAGACCGCCAAGCTATGACGAGCCCGTATAACCGTGAGCAACCAGAAGGAAACTCTGGTTCCAACCAATTCCCTGGCCAGAATCAGCCGTATTACTCCCAGGATTTCCAATCCGGTGGTTATGCGCCGCAGGGCTATCCGCAGCAACAATATGTAGCTGCAGGTAACCAGAAGTCTTGGGTTGCTACCTTGCTCCTGTGCTTCTTCTTGGGCAGCGTCGGTGCGCATAACTTCTACACCGGCCGCACCACCTATGCCATTGTGCAGTTATCGCTCAATATCATCGGCTGGTTTACCTTCTGGTTTCTGTTGGGCATCCTCTTCTGGGCCGTGCTGGGAATCTGGGTACTCGTTGAGTTCTTCATGATTCTTCTTGGTGCGGGTGATTATGACAAGGACGCGCGCGGAGTTCCCCTTCAGAAATAATCGATTGCGCCAAGGCCCTGCCGGATTTCTGGCAGGGTTTTGTCATGCCTAAGGTGCGACACGGCCAGTAATGGGACCACGGTAGGGTAGAGCCTATGAATTTAGACTTTGATTCCGCCTTTACTGAACGCACTCCGCGCATCGTCAACGCGGCGAAATTGCACCGAGCTGCTAGCCGTAAGAAGGCGAAGCAGTTCATTATCGAGGGCGAAAACGCCGTGGACGCAGCGGTGTCTACGGGTGCGGCCACGGATGTATTCGTGACGGAAAAGGCCGCGGAGCGCTTCGCGGACATCGTCACGGCCTGCGGGTATATGGATGTTTACGTCCACCCCATTACGGACAAGGCCGCAAAGCACCTGGCCGATACCGCGACAACTACGGGAATTTTTGCCCTGTGCAGTTCCTCGGTCTTGTGGTCTGCAGGAAAGATTCTCAATGGTAAACCGAATTTGATTTCGGTGCCGGTGCTTACCTCGGAGCCCGGGAACGCGGGGACGTTGATTAGGACTTCGGATGCGATGGGCGCTGATGGCGTCATTTTCGCTGGCGAGACCGTGGATCCCTTAGGTAGCAAGGTCGCCCGCGCTTCGGCCGGCTCCCTATTCCACGTCCCGGTCGCGCGCGATCCAAATATCAAAGACGTACTGGGGCAGCTGCGCCGGTCTGGCATGCAAATTGTCGCCACGGCCGCGGATGGGGAAGTAGAGCTTGCCGATGCCGACCTCACCCAACCCACCGCCTGGCTCTTTGGCAATGAAGCCCACGGACTGGGCGAGCTGCTTGAAGAGGCCGATATGCGGGTACGTATCCCGTTGCGGGGGCGCGCGGAGTCACTCAACCTTGCCACTGCGGCCAGCATTTGTTTGTACGAGTCCGCCAAGGCACAGGACCACGACTAGGCCGCATGCGCGCTTGGTCGCGGTAGAGAATGAAAAAGGGGTCCCTGGGGCTGTCCGTGTCCCGGTGACAGAGTAAGATTGCACGCGTTAGTTTTCGCGCGAGAAGAAGGTACGAAGTACGTGTCCGATACACCGCAGATCGAATTGACCGAACAGGCCCTCGGGGCCGCGGCCGATAAGGCTATCGCAGCCTTCGAAGCAGCAGAGACGCTAGAGGATCTCACCGCTGCCCGCCGCGAGCACTTAGGCGATAACGGGTATATCCCGCAAGCCCGCCAATCCCTCGGCCAAATCCCTAAGGATCAGCGCAAATCCGCCGGCAAGGCCGTGAATATGGCCCGCGGCAAGATGGAAAAGCGTTTTGCGCAGGTCAAGGAGGAATTGGAGCAGCAGGCGCGCGAGGCCCAGCTAAAGGCCGAAACCGTCGACGTGACGATTCCTACGACTCGAGCGCAAACAGGTGCACTGCACCCCATTACCTCCTTATCGGAGCGCATCGCCGATATTTTCGTTGGCATGGGGTGGGAAATCGCCGATGGTCCAGAAATCGAAGCAGAGTACTTTAACTTCGATGCCCTGAACTTCAAGCCGGATCACCCAGCGCGCACCCTGCAGGATACGTTCCATGTGGGCAAGGAAGGCTCCAAGCAGGTTCTGCGCACGCACACCTCGCCTGTTCAGGTGCGCACGATGCTCGAGCGCGATGTGCCCCTGTACATCGCCTGCCCGGGGCGCGTTTTCCGTACGGACGAGCTGGACGCTACTCACACCCCGGTATTCCACCAGGTGGAGGGCCTCGCCGTGGATAAGGGCCTGACCATGGCTCACCTGCGCGGAACGCTCGAGCACTTGGCCAAGGTGCTCTTCGGCCCCGAAACCACGACGCGCATGCGCGTTAATTATTTCCCCTTTACGGAGCCTTCTGCCGAGGTAGATGTCTGGTTCCCCAATAAAAAGGGCGGCGCCGGCTGGATCGAATGGGGCGGTTGCGGAATGGTCAATCCCAACGTGCTGCGCGCGGTAGGTGTTGATCCGGAAGAATATACGGGTTTTGCCTTCGGCATGGGCCTAGAGCGCACCCTGCAATTCCGCAATGGACTGACCGATATGCGCGACATGGTTGAAGGCGATGTCCGATTCACCCTGCCCTTTGGCGTACAGGCTTAAAACCCAGAAAGGATAGATACATCATGCTTATTTCCCAAGACTGGGTTACCCGTATCCTTGGCGCTTCCAATCCGAACTGGAGCGTGTCTGCTGCCGATATGGATTCCGGTTTCGTCCGTGTGGGCTTTGAAACCGAAGGATATGAGCCTATCCCTGAGACTACTGGTCCATTGGTCATTGGCCAGGTTGTAGAAATTGAAGAGCTCACGCAGTTCAAAAAGCCCATTCGGTACTGCCAGGTCAATGTCGGCCAGGCCAATGGCACCGGTGAATTGCAGGGCATTATCTGCGGTGCGCGCAACTTCCGGTTGCACGACTATGTCGTAGTTTCCCTGCCGGGCGCAGAGTTGCCCGGTGGCTTCAAAATCGCTGCGCGCGAAACTTATGATCACATCTCCAACGGCATGATGTGCTCCGCTGCGGAGCTGGGCTTTGGCGCGCAGGCAAACGGCATCATCGTGCTTGGTGATGAGGTCGCGGACATGGTGGGCGAAGATGCTCGTCCAATCATCGGTCTGTCCGATACCGACTTTGACGTCAATATCACCCCAGACCGCGGCTACGCACTATCTGCGCGTGGCTTAAGCCGCGAGATCGCCTCTGCCTTTGATCTGGAGTTTAAGGACGTCGCCGACGATCCAGCGGTCGCCGGAATCGATACCTCTGCTGTGCCAGCGGCCGAAGGATCGCTTCTCAATATCGATCTCCGCGAGGAAACCAAGGCGCAGCGATTTGGCGTGCGCAAGGTAAGCGGCATCGATCCGCAGGCACGCACTCCTTTTTGGATGGAACGCGAACTCATGCTGTCCGGCCAGCGCAGCGTCAATGTGGCAACGGATGTGACCAACTACGTCATGTTGCTTTTGGGCGCCCCGATGCATGCCTTCGATGCCAATGAAATCGCGGGCGACCTTACGGTGCGCAATGCACAAGAAGGCGAGAAGTTCGAGACCCTCGATCACGTCACTCGCGAACTTTCTGGTGAAGACGTGGTCATCTGTGATGACAACGGCATTCAATCCCTAGCCGGCGTTATGGGCGGTACGAGTTCAGAGATTTCTGACCAGACCACCGATGTCTACTTCGAGTCCGCAATCTGGGATCCCATCACCGTGGCTCGTACCTCTCGCCGACACAAGCTTTCTTCTGAGGCATCGCGCCGGTTTGAGCGCGGCGTCGATCCGGCTATCGTCGAGGTGGCCCTCGACATAGCGTGTGCATTGTTGCACTCCATCGCGGGCGGAACGATTGAAAAGGGTCGCACCCTCGTCGGTGAGGTAACTCAGCCACAGGCCATCCATTTGCGTGCGGAAAAGGCGAGCGAATACGCCGGCGTGGAGTACTCCCGCGAGACCGTTATCTCCCGCCTAGAAGAGGTCGGTTGCTCCGTCGAAGCAGAATCGGATTCGGTACTTAAAGTCACACCCGCGACCTGGCGCACCGATATTTCCATGGACGTTGACCTCATCGAGGAGGTCTTGCGCCTTGAAGGCTTGGAAGATATCCCCACCGTTCTGCCCACGCCGGCAGGCGGTCGCGGTTTGACCCCAGCGCAAAAGCGTCGCCGCGCCATCGGCCACGGTTTGGCCTACGCCGGTTACGCAGAGGTATTGCCCACGCCGTTTATCGCGAACGACACCTTTGATGTGTGGGGCCTTGCCGCCGACGATGCCCGTCGCAATACCGTGGCAGTGCAGAACCCGTTGGAGTCTGACAAAGCCATCTTGGCCACGACCTTGCTTCCCGCAACGCTTGAGGCTTTGGGCCGCAACGTAGCTCGCGGCCGCAAGGATCTGGCGCTCTATGGCCTCCAGCAGGTGGCATTCAAGCGCGCAGAATCGTCTCCTATGCCCTCCGTAGCCCAGCGCCCTGGCGATGAAGTTGTGGAAGAACTCCTGCGCACGCTTCCGGAGCAGCCCTTGCACGTGGCAACCGTCGCTACGGGCAAGATGGAACACGAGGGCCCGTGGGGCGAAGGCCGCGATTACACCTATGCGGATGCCATTGAATCCGCACGTCTGGTTGCTCGCGCCGCGGGCCTTGATATCGAGGTCGAGGCCGCGCAACACCTGCCGTGGCACCCAGGCCGGTGTGCCGCAATCAAGGTGGCAGGAACAGATGACATCGTGGGCTACGCCGGCGAATTGCACCCCCAGGTTCTTGAGGCGCTCAGCTTGCCGCCGCGCACGTGCGCGATGGAGCTTAATATCACGGCCTTGCCGCTGACTGAACACTTCCCGGCGCCGGTATTGTCGGCATTCCCAGCCTTACACCAAGACATCGCGCTGGTGGTGGATGAAGATATCCCAGCGGAAAAGGTGCGCGCCACGGTGGAAGAGGGAGCCGGCGATCTCATCGAGTCGGTCGACCTTTTTGATATCTTCCGCGGCGAGCAATTGGGTGAAGGAAAGAAGTCCTTGGCCTTCCAGCTGCAATTCCGCGCTGCGGACCGTACCTTGACCGATGAGGAGGTCAACGAGCACCGCACGACGGCAGCCGAATTGGCCAAGCAGCGCTTCGGCGCAGAAATGCGAGCATAGGGCAGACCCAGTAGTCCAGCCCTTTGCATTAAACGGCGGAGATCCTGAGCTCGGTGGCGCAAAAGCCACTTGGGCGCTGGGCCTTCGCCGTTCTGCGTTTTCATGCAATGTACTAATTACTTTCATGCCCTTTGACCTCGGAAAAGTAACCCGATTCACTGAATAACATACAGCGGAGCGTATTTCTTGCTATAGTTCCGGGTATGACGATTTCAGTAGCAGTGGCAGGGGCCACAGGGTACGCCGGCGGAGAGATTTTGCGCCTGTTGCTATCCCACCCTGCCTATCACTCCGGTGACCTGCGCATTGGTTCCTTGACGGGAAATTCCCAAGTAGGCCAGCGCGTCGCAGAAATTATGCCGCATCTTCCACAACTGGCAGATCGCGTCATTGCTGACACCACGCCCGAAGAACTTGCAGGACACGACGTCGTCTTTTTGGGCTTGCCGCATGGACACTCGGCGCGGCTCGCGGAGCAATTGGGCGATGAGGTCACGATCATCGATTGCGCCGCCGACTTTCGGCTCCGTAAGGAAAGCGATTGGAAAGCCTATTACGGCGGGAACTATGCGGGGCAGTGGCCGTACGGTATCCCGGAAATCCCGGAAAACAGGTCAAACCTTAAAGGCACAAACCGGGTAGCCGTGCCCGGATGTTTCCCCACGGCCATTACCCTGGGGGCACTGCCCGCTATTGCGCGAGGGCTAGTGGAATCCACCCTTTCCGTGATTGCTGTTACCGGCGTCTCCGGAGCGGGAAAGAAGGCTTCCGTCGCGCAATTGGGCGCAGAGACCATGGGAAACGTCAAGGCCTATAAACCAGGCGGCACCCATCGGCATACCCCGGAAATCGTGCAGAACCTGCAACCGTTTTCCCACGATGAGGTGTCCGTGAGTTTTACCCCGGTGCTTGCGCCCATGCCCCGTGGGATTCTGGCGACGATTACGGCGGAGTTGAAAGGGGGTATCGGCAAGCAGCAGGTGCGCACCGCATTCGAGGAATTCTATGCCGATGAACCTTTCTGCCTCGTGCTGCCAGAAGGCCAGCAACCGGAAACCCAGAACGTGGTGGGCACAAACATGGTGCATATCCAAGCCCATGTTGATGAAAATTCCCACCGCCTCATCATCACCGCGGCGCTAGACAATTTGTGCAAGGGTACCGCCGGTGCCGCCGTGCAATGTATGAACCTTGCGCTGGGATGGACAGAAACTTTGGGATTGCCCCAAGCCGCAGTCGCCCCGTAGGGCTGCGCATTACTTAGAGGAGAATTTGATGACTACACCAGGAATCACAGGACCCGCCGGATTTAGCGCCGGCGCGGTAAAGGCCGGAATCAAGCCCTCCGGAAAAGCGGATTTGGCTTTGCTTGTAAACGAGGGCCCTCGCTCGGACGCGGCGGCGGTGTTCACGCGCAACCGCGTGGTGGCTTCCCCCGTTAAGGTCTCCCGCGAGGCCGTAGCGGATGGCCAGTTGCGTGCCGTAGTCATCAACTCCGGCAATGCCAATGCGTGCAATGGCGCGCAAGGCGATGCCGATGCGCGCGCCATGGTGGACGCCGTATCTCATAGCACGGATATTGCCGTGAAGGATATTGCCATTTGTTCTACCGGGCTCATCGGTGAGCCGCTACCTATGGACAATGCGCTTGCAGGCATCGCGGATGTCATAAACCACGCGGGTACGACTCCACAGCACGGCAATGACGCAGCTACAGCCATTATGACCACGGACACCGTTCCCAAGGAATCCGGTTTTGCTGGCGATGGATGGTCCGTGGGCGCTATGGGCAAGGGCGTTGGCATGATGGCGCCTTCGCTGGCCACGATGTTGGTGTGCATTACTACTGATGCCGTCGCTGACGCGGCGATCCTGCGAAGCTCGCTGGAAAAGGCCTGCGCACAGACTTTTAATACCTTGGATGTGGACGGTTCAACCTCTACCAATGACACCGTGATCGTCATGGCTTCTGGGGCCTCCGGCGTGCAGCCCAGCGAAGAAGAGTTGGACCAGGCAATCCTAGAGGTCTGCGCGGATATTGCAGATCAGCTTCAAGCCGATGCTGAGGGAGTGACAAAGCGCGTAAAGATCACCGTCGAAGGCACGGGCTCTGATGAGCAGGCGCTCAATGCCGCTCGCACCCTGGGCCGGGATAATTTATTCAAGTGCGCCATGTTCGGCTCCGATCCCAACTGGGGCAGGGTACTGGCCGCCGTCGGCATGGCAGATGCAGACATGGACCCAGACAATATCTCCGTCTACTTCAATGACCAGCCGGTATGTGTGCACTCGACGGGCGCGCCTGGAGCCCGCGATGTGGACTTGAGCGGAGCGGATATCGATGTCCGCGTGGATCTCGGTGCGGGTGGCGAGGGCACGGCGTTCGTTCGCACTACGGACCTGTCCTACTCCTACGTTGAGATCAATTCGGCGTATAGCTCCTAGGAGGAGAAATGTTTCCCGGACTGAATAATCAAGAACGCGCTACGGTGCTGGCTGAAGCCCTGCCGTGGCTGCAACACTTCCGCGATAAAATCGTCGTCGTCAAGTATGGTGGCAACGCCATGGTGGATGAGGAACTCAAGGAAGCCTTTGCGGCGGATATGGTGTTTCTGCGCACCATCGGAGCAAAGCCCGTTGTCGTCCACGGCGGTGGCCCGCAGATCAATTCCATGCTGGATAAGCTCGGCATCGAAGGCGAATTTAAGGGCGGTTTCCGCGTCACCTCGCCCGAAATCATGGACGTGGTGCGGATGGTCCTTTTTGGCCAAGTCGGCCGCGGATTGGTGAATCTCATTAACTCGCACGGGCCCTACGCCGTGGGCACAAGTGGCGAAGACGCTGGGCTTTTCCGCGCCACCAAGCGGTTTGTGGACGTAGAAGGGGAAGCAACCGATATCGGGATGGTGGGCGATATCGTGGAGGTCAACCCGGCAGCCGTCAATGACATCATCGAAGCTGGCCGCATCCCGGTGGTCTCAACTATCGCGCCAGGAACCGATGGCGAGGTGTATAACATCAACGCCGATAGCGCCGCGGGTGCGCTAGCGAGCGCACTGGGAGCAGAACGCCTTGTCATCTTGACCAACGTGGAAGGCCTTTATACCGACTGGCCGAATAAAGACTCCCTAGTCTCCAAAATCGAAAGCGATGAGCTTAGCGGACTGCTTCCCGGCCTGAGCTCCGGCATGATTCCCAAAATGGAATCCTGTCTCAATGCCGTGCAGGGCGGAGTATCCGCCGCGCACGTTATCGACGGCCGAATAGGCCATTCCGTGCTCCTTGAGCTTTTAACCCCAGGCGGCATTGGAACGATGGTCCTGCCCGATGATTACGAAAAGCACGATTATCCCGAAGGCACAGTGTTCAGGAAGGACGATATCGCATGAGCACGCAAGAAACATTAACCGGCCGGTGGTCAGAAACGCTGGCCAATACCTATGGCCAGCCGCCACTCGGGCTGGTCTCCGGGGAGGGGTCCACGCTTACCGATGAAAACGGGAAAACCTACATTGACCTGCTGGCCGGCATCGCCGTGAATTCCTTGGGCTATGGCAATGCGGAGGTAGCAGATGCTGTTGCCAAGCAAAGCCGCACCCTTGTGCATACCTCCAATCTTTTTGCCACCCAACCCGTGCTCGACGCCGGGGCAAAGCTGATTGAGCGGGTAGGCGATAGCGACGCGCGCGTATTTTTCTGCAACTCCGGCTCAGAGGCTAACGAGGCGGCATTCAAGCTCGCACGGCTCACGGGTAGGCGGCGTATCCTTGCTGCGCACCATGGTTTTCACGGGCGCACGATGGGCTCTTTGGCCATGACTGGGCAGCCCGATAAGCAAAAGGCATTCCGTCCACTGCCTAGCGGCGTGGAATTTTACCCTTACGGCGATATCGACTACCTGCGCCAGTTGGTGGAGCAAGATGCCGCGGATACCGCCGCCATTATCTTCGAGCCTATTCAGGGCGAGACCGGAGTCATTCCTGCCCCTGCCGGGTTTATGCGGGCGGTTTCTGATTTATGCGATGAACACGGCATTTTGCTGATCGTCGATGAGGTCCAAGCCGGAGCAGGGCGCACGGGGCAGTTCTTTGCCCACGAGCTCGAAGATATTTCCCCCGATGTCATCACCATGGCCAAGGGGCTGGGCGCCGGACTGCCCATCGGCGCCACCATCACCCGCGGGCGCGCCAAAGATCTGTTCCAGCCAGGTTCCCACGGGACCACCTTTGGCGGAAACCCCGTGGCGTGTGCCGCGGCCAATGTTGTCCTTGATGCCCTCGATGAGAAATTCTTGAATGAGGTCTGCGCAAAGGGCGAGGATTTAACGCAGCAAGTCAAGAAGATTTCCGGGGTCAGCGACGTGCGCGGCCGCGGTCTTATGCTAGGTGTTGTATTAAATGCACCGGTGGCTCGCGAGGCCGTCAAGCGTGGATTTGAGCAGGGGATTATCCTCAATGCGCCGAGCGAGAACGTCTTGCGCCTTACCCCGCCACTGGTCATTTCCCAGCAGGAAATTGATATTGCCCTAGAAAAGCTACGCACCGTTGTGGAGGAATTAGTATGAACTTGCGCCATTTCTTAGCCGATGATGACCTCAGCCCGGAGGAACAAAAAGAAGTCCTCGATCTCGCGGTTAAGCTCAAGGCCGATCCGTTTGCGCGGCGCCCTCTGGAGGGACCAAAGACGGTAGCCGTCCTCTTTGATAAGACATCTACGCGCACCCGCTTTTCTTTTGAAACCGGAATTGCGCATATGGGCGGCAGCGCCATTACCGTTGATTCTTCGGGCACACAGATGGGCAAGGGCGAGTCCTACCAGGATACGGGCGCGGTCTTGTCCCGCTACGTGGAGGCCATCGTCTGGCGCACCTATGCCCACGACAACCTGGAACAGATGGCGGAGACATCCACGGTTCCGTTGGTCAATGCTCTTTCCGATGACCTGCATCCCTGCCAAATCTTGGCCGATCTTCTGACCTGCCGGGAAAACTTTGGCGATCTTGCTGGCCGCAAGGCGGTCTACCTTGGGGATGGCAATAATAATATGGCCAATTCTTATATGCTTGGCTTTGCTACCGCTGGCATGGATATTTCCATCATTTCGCCGGAAGGGTTCCAGCCTCGTCCCGAATTTGTCGAGCGCGCACGGCAGCGCGGCAACGTCACGGTTACCGATGACGTTGCGGAAGTAGCCGGCGCCGATGTAGTCATAACGGATACCTGGGTGTCTATGGGCCAGGAAAACGATGGGCAGGATAGGCGCACTCCGTTTTTGCCCTATCAGGTCTCTAAAGATGTGATGGCAAAGGCAAAGCAGGACGCGATTTTCTTGCACTGCCTGCCGGCCTATCGTGGCAACGAGGTGACCGCAGAGGTCATCGACGGGCCGCAATCCCGAGTATTCGATGAGGCGGAAAACCGCCTGCATGCCCAAAAGGCACTGCTGGTGTGGCTGCTCGATATTAATAAGGAGAACCGTTAGCGATGAGCACCCCGAGCACTCGAACTGCCCGGCAGGCAAAGATCTTGGAAATTTTGGATCGCAATCGCGTCACGAGCCAGGTGCAATTATCGGAGCTCTTGTTGGCAGAAGGCATCGATATCACGCAGGCCACGCTGTCGCGGGATCTTGATGAGCTGGGAGCGAAGAAGGTCAAGCGAGACGGTGGGCGCTCGTACTATATGGTCGCGGGCGAGCTGGAACAATTCGAAGATCAGGTGGGCGGACCGCGCGAGAAGCTGCGGCGCATGTTGGATGAATTGGTGGTCTCCCACGATTCTTCGATGAATATCGCGATGTTGCGCACGCCGGCGGGAGCAGCGCAGTACCTCGCCAGCTTTATCGATCGCGTGGGCCTGCACGATGTAGTGGGGTGCATCGCCGGTGATGACACCATCTTTGTGCTGGCACGCGAGGGGGTTACCGGTGCGGAATTGGCGGAAAGGCTGAAGGCGCAGAAGATTTAAAGAATAGTGGCATTCTCGCACCCGCTCGTATATTATTTAACTAACCGAATTTTTTTCAATTATTGAAGGAGTCTTAGCATGTCTGCACGCGTAGTCTTGGCCTATTCCGGTGGCCTCGATACCTCGGTAGCCATTCCATACCTGGCAAAGATGACCGGCGGCGACGTTGTCGCCGTCTCCCTTGACTTGGGTCAGGGCGGCGAGGATATGGAGTCCGTACGCCAGCGCGCGCTCGATTGCGGTGCGGTGGAGTCCATCGTTATCGATACCAAAGATGAGTTTGCGGAGCAATACTGCGTGCCCACCATTAAGGCGAATGGCATGTACATGAAGCAGTACCCGCTGGTATCTGCCATTTCCCGCCCGCTTATTACCAAGCACCTCGTGAAGGCAGCGCAGGAGCACGGTGGAACGCACGTTTCTCACGGTTGTACCGGTAAGGGCAATGACCAGGTGCGCTTTGAGCTGTCCTTCCGCGCCCAGGATCCATCGCTAGAGATCGTCGCCCCAGCGCGCGATTATGCATGGACCCGCGATAAGGCCATCGATTTTGCAGAAGAGATTAACCTGCCCATTGAGCAATCGGCGGCCTCGCCATTTTCCATCGACCAGAACCTGTGGGGCCGTGCGGTAGAAACCGGCTTCCTGGAGGATTTGTGGAACCCGCCGACAAAGGATCTCTACGCATATACGGAAGACCCGGGCCTGGGCAATGCTCCGGATGAAATCATCATTTCCTTTGAGAAGGGCGTTCCGGTTGCGGTCGATGGCAAGAAGCTGACCCCGCTGCAGGTCATCGAAGAGGTCAACCGCCGCGCTGGCGCCCAGGGCATTGGCCGCCTGGACATGGTAGAGGACCGGTTGGTGGGCATTAAGTCCCGCGAGGTCTACGAGGCACCGGGCGCCATGGTGCTCATCCAGGCCCACGAGGCGCTGGAGGATGTCACCGTGGAGCGCGAGCTGGCACGCTACAAGCGCCTGACGGATGCACGGTGGTCCGAGGAGGTTTACGACGGCCTGTGGCACTCGCCGCTCAAGCGTTCTCTGGATGCCTTCATCGAGGAGTCCCAGGAGAACGTCACCGGCGATATCCGCCTGAGCCTGCACGCAGGTACCGCGACCGTCACCGGCCGCCGCTCCGGACAGTCGCTGTATTCCTTCGATTTGGCTACCTACGACACCGGCGATACCTTCGACCAGACCGCTGCAAAGGGCTTTGTCCAGTTGCACGGCTTGTCCACCCAGATTTCCAACCAGCGTGACCGCGAGGGTGGTTTCCCCACCAGCGCAGAAAAATAGGCACTGATGGAACCACACAAGACTAACGAAGGCGCGCTTTGGGGCGGCCGGTTCTCCGGCGGCCCTTCCGAAGCAATGTTCGCTCTCTCGGTTTCGACCCATTTTGACTGGGTGCTTGCCCCTTACGACGTACTCGCCTCGAAGGCGCATGCCAAGGTGCTGCACAAGGCAGGGCTGCTTTCCGATGCCGACCTCGACACCATGCTTTCCGGGCTCACCGAGCTCGGGGAGAAGGTAGCTTCGGGCGAATTTGTGCCAGCACCCACCGATGAAGACGTGCACGGCGCCATGGAGCGTGGCCTCATCGACATCGTCGGGCCTGAGGTAGGCGGCCGCCTGCGCGCGGGACGTTCCCGCAATGACCAAGTTGCCACGCTCTTTCGGATGTGGGTGCGCGATGCCATTCGCGATACGGCCCTGCAGGTCTCCGAGCTTGTTGATGCCCTAGAGGACCAAGCCGCAGCGCACCCCGAAGCCATCATGCCTGGTAAAACGCACTCCCAGGCCGCACAGCCCATCTTGCTAGCGCACGAATTATTGGGTCACGCCCAACCGCTGCTGCGCGATATTCAGCGCCTGCAGGACTTGGATAAGCGGCTAGCCGTATCTCCCTACGGCTCGGGCGCACTCGCAGGTTCCTCCCTGCAGCTTGACCCAGAAGCCATCGCCACAGAGCTCGGATTCGATTCCGCAGCGGAAAACTCCCTGGATGGCACCGCGTCTCGCGATTTCGCCTCGGAAACGGCCTTTGTGCTGGCGCAGATCGCAGTGGACATGTCCCGGCTGGCAGAAGAGATCATCTACTGGTGTACCCCGGAGTACGGCTACGTTACCTTGGATGATGCGTGGTCTACGGGCTCATCCATCATGCCGCAAAAGAAGAACCCGGATATCCCGGAACTTACCCGCGGCAAGACTGGTCGCCTAATTGGCAATCTCACTGGGTTGCTATCCACGCTCAAGGCACAGCCGCTGGCTTATAACCGCGACCTGCAAGAGGACAAAGAACCCATTGTGGACTCGGTGGCACAGCTCAACCTATTGTTGCCATCGATGACCGGGCTCGTGTCCACCCTGTCCTTTAATGAGGACAGGATGCGCGAGTTGGCGCCACGCGGATTCACCTTGGCCACCGACCTAGCCGAGTGGATGGTTCGCCAAGGCGTGCCCTTCCGCGAAGCACACGAGGCTTCCGGCGCGTGCGTACGCATCGCCGAAGAGCGGGGAGTGGACCTGGTGGATCTCACTGACGAGGAACTTAGGGGCGTCGACAAGCGGCTGACCCCAGAGGTGCGTGAGGTCCTGACCATTGATGGTGCGGTCGCTTCCCGCACAACCAAGGGCGGGACCGCCGGCGTCCGCGTTGCTGAGCAGCGCGAAACCGTCCGCGAACATGCTGCCTCGGCGCGTAAGTGGGCCACCAAGCCAGTGCGCACGCAGAACTAGAGGGGCGACAGACAAGGCCCCTGGCTTATCTAGAAGATAAAAATGCCCTCATCAATGAGAGGACGGCATTCCATGAGACGTTGCGGGTTGGCCCTTTATGCCGCCTGCGACGTTGTGCAACGTGATGCTGCGCCGTTCGGCATCCTCGGCGAAAGCTGAGATGAAGCTGGCCGAGCGCTTGCCGGAGGCGCAGTACACCCACGCTTCGCTAAGCCCCTCGGCCTGCAGGGAATCGAGCAAGCTGCGCGCTGCCTCTGGATCTTCCAGCCACACGGAGGTTGGTAAGTGGTAATGCTTGGCGGTGGAGTCAAAAAAGAAATCATCAATTACGGCTTCACTGATTTCGCGCACATCGATGGCCGCGGCGCCATCGCGCAGATCGTCGAACATCGCGGAAGCGACATCAGCAGCCTCCGGCACGGCACAGGCAGCGCCACCGTAGTCATGCTGCAGCTGGGTGGTTAGTTCGCGTGCTGGGTCGCGGGGCACGCGGAAGTGGTCGATGGAGGCGGTTAGTGCATTGTAGATGCTTAGCAGGCCCACCCGCTCGCGGTTCATGCCCGTTGCGAACTGGATCAGCTCGGTGGACATCAGGCCCGCGACCACGCTGGTGGTCACACCCAGCACGCCGGCGGTGGCGCAATCCGGGACGGAATCGGGGTCGGGCTGCAGGGGATAGAGGTCGCGCATGCCCACGCCCGACTCGGCGCCGGGCCCGGACCACCACACTGCGCAGTCGCCACGGAAACGCAGCACAGAGCCCCATACCAGCGGGGTGCCGGTGATTTCCGCGGCATCGGCTGCTAGGAATTTGGTGGTAAACGTATCGGAACCATCCACCAGGATGTCCACCCCTCGGAGGTAGTCCACGGCATTGTCAGCAGTAAGTCGGTCGCGAATCGCATGCACCACGATGCCGGGCTGCAGTTGCTGAAGCTTTTCGGCTGCGACCTCCACCTTGGGCCTTCCCACATCGTGGGCGCCAAATAGAATCTGGCGGTGGATATTGGTTAAATCCACCGTGTCGTCGTCGATCACCGAGATCTCACCAACACCGGCCGCAGCCAGCTGCTGCATCAGGGGACAGCCCAAACCACCAGCGCCGATGACGAAGACGTGGGTGGAGTGCAGCGCCTCTTGCTGGGCGATGCCGAAGCCAGGCAACAGCGTTTGGCGGGCAACCCTGTGCAACTCTTCGCGGGGCAGTTGGCTCATTACAGGACCTTGTCTTCCCAGCTAGCCAAGCCTGCAAACGATGACGATGCTACGGCGTGCTGTCGCTTTGGAATGCGGCCGGCTTGGCGGGCCAACCGGCCGCCTTCCACGGCGTATTTCATTGCAGTGGCCATTGCCAGGGGATCCTGGCAGCGGTTGATAGCGCTGGCGAGGAGAACGCCGTCGCAGCCCAGCTCCATAGCCAGTGCAGCATCGGAAGCCGTGCCCACACCGGCATCCAGCAGTACGGGCACGTGGGTACGCGAACAGATCAGCTCAATATTGTGCGGATTCAGGATGCCCAGGCCCGTGCCGATGGGCGAGCCCAAAGGCATCACCGCATCCACGCCGACGTCTTCTAGCCGCTTGGCGATGATCGGATCGTCGCTCGTATATGCCAACACCACGAATCCTTCGGCAACCAGCATCTCGCACGCATCTACGAGCTCCACCACGTCCGGCAGAAGTGTGCGGTCATCCGCGATAACCTCGACCTTCACCCAATTGGTGCCCAGCGCCTCGCGGGCTAGCTTGGCTGTAGTTACGGCATCGCGGGCGGTGCGGCACCCAGCAGTGTTGGGCAGTACGTCAATGTTCAACCGCTGTAAGAGCTCGAAGATGGAATCCCCACTGGAGCTTGTGGCACTGTGCCGACGCATGGCCACCGTGGTGAGGTCGGTACCGCTGGCAACCAGGGACTGTTCCAACATAGCCTGGCTGCTGGCACCGCCGGTTCCCATTACTAGGTGCGAATCGAATTGTTTATCCGCGATAGAAAGCATGGTTAAAGCTCCTAACCGCCCTGCACGGCGGTGAGGATATCCAGCACGTCGCCGTGGGTGACTTCATAAGACCAGTTGCTGGCTGGAACGACATCGCCATTGACGGCTACGGCCACGCCTTTCGGCGCGGCATCGCCAGTTTCTGCTTCTACGACGGCGGTCACGGTGATGTGCCTATCGCTGCTGCGGGGTTCTCCATTAACCGTGTATTCCATGGTGAGTTTTCCTTTCTTTTATGGTTATCGGGCGTGGCGTAGTGGATCGCAGGCCGAGATGTCCAACCCCGGGGACGTACCTAGCCCCAACTGGGCACCTACCTTAGCCCCGAAGGCGGACAACAGAATTCCGTGGCGGAAGTATCCGGTAGAGACCACTAGCCCGTCGCGAACTTTGCCCAGGTAGGGAAGGTCATCGGGGGTGCCAGGCCGGGCTCCAACGATCGCTTCGATGAATTCGCATTCCTCCAGCCCAGGAACCACCCGGATGGCATCGCGCAGCAGTGTGTACACACCGTCTACGGTGGGCCCCTTGCGGTTGTCTTCGCGGCTGGTCGCCCCGACGGCGATGGTGCCATCGGTGCGGGGGATGACATACACCGGCCGGTCCTCCACGAATGCGCGCACCACTCGGGTGAGCGGTTCGCCGCTGGTGTGCACTAGTTCTTCCGGTACCCGCAGCCGCAACATGTCGCCGTACACCGGCCGAAGTGCCAGGGGATTGGCGCCCTCGAACCAGCCGTCCACCTCCTTGGACCCCAGCCCGTTGCAGAGGTAGATCATGTCGGCGGTGAGTCCCCGGGCATCGGCAAGCTGCACATTTTGCCCGTCGATGCGCGTTGCTGCAGTGGACATAAATCGAACCCCCGCCCGCTGTAGGTACTCCAAAAGGCACGCGCTGAACATGCGCGGGTTGATTTGATGATCGCCCGGGATTTCCACCGCGGCCGCCAGCTGGGGACTTAGGCCCGGTTCTAGCTTTCGGGCTTGCCGTAGTGGCAGCGCGTGGGCATCCATGCCGTGTTTCTGCTGCAGCGCCAGAAGCTCGCGGACGTGCACGCCATCGGCGCGGTCGGCGCCCACCACCAAGGTGGATTCACTACGGTGCCCGGTTGGTGCGGTGGTTTTCGCCCCCAACCTGGCCAGCAGGTCAGGGAACATCTCTCCCGAAGCCTCCATCAGCGGGTACAGCGGTTCTTGCCGGTATTGCACCTCCGCAACCGGAGCCAGCATGCCACCGGCCACGAATGTGGCACCGCTGATGGGCTGGGGATCTACCACTAGGATTTTCTGCGGGTCCACGCCCGCCTCCAGCAGCTCGAATGCGGTGGTCAGCCCGATGATTCCCGCTCCAATGATGGCGTGCTCGGCATTATTCATGAGAACCGTTTGCTGGGGCCGTATTTGCCCGATCGAAGGCATCGACAACCGTGGTTGCCAGCGCAGCTGGATCATCGGAGTCCATAAAAGCACGCACAATCGCCACTCCAGCCACACCGGTTTTGGCCAGTGCTTCTGCGTCGGTGGCCCGCACGTCTCCAATAGCCACCACCGGAACTGCCGATGCACTCACGAGTGGGGGATAACCTTCCAATCCCAGTGGGGTGCGGCCGGAGGACTTCGTCGGCGTGGGGCGGAAGGGGCCGGCTCCGATGTAGTCGATCACATCGGCGTATTCGTTAGCAGCCTGTACGAGCTCGAGGGTGCCCGTAGTCAGCCCGATGATCGCATCCTCGCCAAGGATTCGCCGCGCCAGGCGCGGGTCCAGATCGTCCTGGCCGATGTGCACGCCGTGGATATGGTGTTCGCCCATCAGGGCGGCCGCTACGTCCACTCGGTCATCGATAAGCACTCGCGTTGCCGGATTGGCTTTTTCTACTGCTGCGGCAACGTCGATGGCCAGGGCGGTCAAATCGCGCACGCTGATGGGCTTGCTGCGAACTTGAATCACGCCCGCACCACCTGCCGCTGCTGCCGCGGCAACCTGTACGACCTTTTCCTGCGGTGCGCCCGTGACGTGGTAGCACCGCAGGTCCAGTAGGTTAGCGCTCACTGTACGCGGCTGCTTCCTTTTCCAAGTCCTCGGCTACTTCCTTGGCCTCGCTGCGGTTCAGGTACAGCTTGGAACCCGCGCGGCGGAATTCTTCGGCCATTTCTTCTTCGCCTTCGGCATTAGTGACACCCGCTTCGTCCACGCTCTGGCGGCCGAAGCCCGGCAAGCCGAGGTCCTTGACCAGCGATTGCTCGTGGTCGGTGGCCAGAGCCTCATCGATCTTCTCGCCGAATGCGTCGCGGATGTCCTGGCTAATGCGCATGGAGCAGAACTTGGGTCCACACATCGAGCAGAAGTGGGCGGTCTTTGCCGGCTCCGCAGGCAGGGTTTCGTCGTGGTAGGACTGAGCGGTATCCGGATCCAGGGACAGGGCGAACTGGTCGTGCCAGCGGAACTCGAAGCGCGCCTTGCTCATCGCATCGTCCCATTCGTGGGCGCCGGGGTGGCCCTTGGCGACGTCCGCGGCGTGCGCCGAGACCTTGTAGGTGATCACGCCGGTCTTCACGTCGTCCTTATTCGGCAGGCCGAGGTGCTCCTTCGGGGTGACGTAGCACAGCATTGCGGTACCACCCATGGCGATATTGGCCGCACCGATGGCGGAGGTAATGTGGTCGTAGCCGGGAGCGATATCGGTAACCAGCGGTCCCAGGGTGTAGAACGGTGCACCGCCGCACCATTCCTGCTCCTTTTCGTTGTTGACCTGCACCATGTTTAGCGGCACATGGCCCGGGCCTTCGACCATCACCTGCACGTCGTATTCCCACGCGCGGTGGGTCAGCTCGCCGATGGTCTTTAGCTCGGCGAACTGGGCTGCGTCGTTGGCGTCGGCGATAGAACCTGGGCGTAAGCCATCACCGAGTGAGAACGCGACGTCGTATTTGGCGAAGATCTCGCACAGCTCGTCGAAGTTCTCATAGAGGAAAGATTCCTTGTGGTGTGCCAGGCACCAGCCAGCCATGATGGAACCGCCGCGGGAGACGATGCCGGTCACGCGCTTGGTGGTCAGCGGCACGAAGGGCAGGCGCACGCCGGCGTGGATCGTCATGTAGTCCACACCCTGCTCACACTGCTCGATCACGGTATCGCGGAAGATTTCCCAGGTCAGATCCTCGGCGACGCCGTCGACCTTCTCGAGTGCTTGGTAGATCGGCACGGTACCAATCGGCACCGGAGAGTTGCGCATGATCCACTCGCGGGTGGTGTGAATGTCGTTACCGGTGGATAGATCCATCACGGTATCTGCGCCCCAGCGGGTAGCCCAGCGCAGCTTGTCTACCTCTTCGCGGATCGAGGAAGTCACGGCGGAGTTACCGATGTTGGCGTTGATCTTCGTGTTGAAGGCATTGCCGATGATCATCGGCTCGGACTCCGGGTGGTTGATGTTGTTCGGGATGATCGCTTTACCGGAGGCAACCTGCTCGCGCACCTTTTCTACGTCGCAGTGCTCGCGCAGTGCGACGTATTCCATCTCCGGGGTGATAACACCCTGGCGGGCGTAGTGCATCTGGGTGACGCGCTTTCCTTCCTTGGCCCGCAGCGTTTCGCGGCTGACGCCCTTCCACTCGTCGCTGGCTTCGCCACGCTTGAGGGCGCGGTTACCGTCGTCCAGCAAGTTGCGACGACGCCCCTCGTAGGCCTCCACATCTCCGCGGGCTTCGATCCACTCGCTGCGCAGGGCCTCTAGGCCTTCGGTTGGCTCGGCCCACGGACCGCGGGTGCGGTAGAGCTTCTGCGGTGCGTTCGGGCCGGTCGGGGAATCGTCCAGCTGCACCTCGGTCTCCGGCACCTGCAGGGTGAAGGTCTTGCCGAAGGATTCCACCTGCTTTTCGATGGGGGCGAAGCTGTGCTTCGGGTGGATTTCCGCACCGTACTCGTCGTTCGGAATGGTGGTACGGGTGTGTTGGGTAGACGTATCCGTCATAGTTGACTCTCCTCATTCTTCCTTCGCTGGTTCTAACCAGGCAGGTTCTAGCGGTACTCGCGCGGGCATACAGCGCGATCTCAGCTCGATACCTCGAGCGCCCGTGTTCGGTTGCACCTTCCACTGTAACGCACACCACCAGAGAGTGAAGTTATGGGCTAGGTGGTTGACCGAGGAGGCATCGGCAAGCAACACCAGGGAGTCACTCGGTGAGATGTCCGGGGCAGGGGCTAAACTAAGCAGCATGATTGATCAGAAGCTCCTAGAGATCCTCGTGTGCCCAATCGACAGGCAACCGCTGGAGGATCACGGTGACTATTTGGTGAACCCCAGGCTGAACAAGGCCTATCCGGTGCAGGATGGCATCCCGGTGCTGCTGGTCGACGAGGCCACGGACTGGCCCGGCGAGTACCACCCATTGGCTGCGGATAAGTAGAACCGCACGCCCTGCAAAGAAATAACCCCAAAAAAGAACAAATATTAGGGAGCAAAGGGAACACCTTCGTATGAGCAACACCACGAACATCATCGACGAACTGCAATGGCGCGGGCTGATCAACCAGTCCACGGACTTGGAGGCGCTGAAGGAAGCCACAGAGAACCCGATCAGCTTGTACTGCGGTTTCGATCCGACGGGCAGCTCGCTGCATGCGGGCCACCTGGTGCCGCTGATTATGCTGAAGCGTTTTCAGCAATTCGGTCACCGTCCAATCGCGTTGGCCGGTGGAGCGACGGGAATGATTGGTGACCCGCGCGATGTCGGCGAGCGCTCCATGCTCTCGGAAGAGCAGATCGCAGAGAACATGCAGGCAATCAAGACTCAACTTGAGGCTTTCGTGGACTTCACCGATTCGGGCGAGGTTGCAAGCCCGGCAGTGATGGTCAATAACGCCGACTGGACCAGTCAGATCAACGTCATTGAATACCTGCGCGACATTGGTAAGAACTTCTCGCTCAACACCATGCTGGACCGCGATACCGTTAAGCGGCGCTTGGAATCCGACGGTATTTCTTACACCGAGTTTTCCTACATGCTGCTGCAGGCTAACGACTTTGCGCACCTGCACAACGAGTACGACTGCGTACTGCAGATTGGCGGTGGCGACCAGTGGGGCAACATCGTTTCCGGCGTGGATCTCAACCGCCGCGTAAACGGTGCGAAGGTGCACGGCCTGACGGTACCGCTGGTGACAGATGCCGAGGGCAATAAGTTTGGCAAATCCACCGGCGGCGGCAAACTGTGGCTAGATCCAGAGCTGACCAGCCCGTACTCCTGGTACCAATACTTCATCAATGCCGGTGATGCCGTTGTTATCGATTACCTGCGTTGGTTTACCTTCCTAAACCAAGAAGAGATCGCGGAGCTGGAGCGCAAGGTAGAGCAGGAACCCCACAAGCGTGAGGCGCAACGCGTGTTGGCGCGGGAGATGACCACCTTGGTGCACGGCGCGCAGGCAACCGAAGCAGTGGAGCTGGCTTCCCAGGCACTGTTCGGCAGGGCAGAACTGCAGGATCTGGACGAGTCCACGCTGTCTTCTGCGTTGCAGGAAACCGAGGTGGTTGAGGTCAGCACGCGGGCCACCATCCTGGACTTGTTGGTTGAGTCGGGATTGGAGAAATCAAAGGGTGCCGCGCGCCGCACTGTGGGTGAAGGTGGCGCGTACGTGAATAACCAGCGCATCGAGGACATCGAGTGGTCCCCGTCTTCCCAAGACCTGCTGCATGGCTCTTGGCTGGTGTTGCGTAAGGGCAAGAAGCGTTTCGCCGGGGCACGGGTTGTGAATCCTTCCTAGTGATGGCGCCCTAGCTGTTAACTGATCCCTTGGTAATTGCGGTTTTACGCTTTTGCCAGGGGATTTGTGCGTTTCTTGGAGTGGGGTGTAGGTTTATCCAAGTCGCCGAGAGGTAGCCGGTTGGTTACTTTTTAG